>CAYYJL010000089.1:0-8242 GCA_964472245.1 uncultured Ignavibacteriaceae bacterium
AATTAAGGATTCGGGACGAGCTCTGCTTACTACTTTTGAAGTTGAAGGTCTTGCCTAAACTTAAGGGTATATCTGAAAAAGATTGTATTAAAATTCTCTGTAAGCATTTTGGTTTTCAATAGTAAGACAACGCGGCAGTCATATCGTTCATAAAAAGTTAACGAAAGATGGGACAATTGGGACTGTAGTCCCAAATCATTCGGAGTTGAAAACAGGGACATTACGGGGTATACTTGAGCTCGCGAGAGTTGCCGAAGAGGAATTTGCTAAATATCTTTATCATTTTTTAATTAAAAATTCATATCCAGTTAAATCGAAAATTCTTACTTCACGTAAAGAAAACCTACCGATTATCCATTATTTATTAAATTTATTCTTTTTAAGAGATAAGCAAAAAATCGTGGTTAACGATTTTCGACCATTAAGCCCCGTTATCCCAGGTTAAAAGTAAAAATTTTTAGTGTTATTCAGAAAAAGGTCATAGATGCTTTAAGAGGGTAATCAAGCATTATTCAATCATACGGCAAGTTTGACAAACCCAAGCCCGTTCAAGGGGGTAATTCACCGAGGTGAATTCAAATCCCCTTGGGGTCACCAAATCAAAGCTCACCAAACGGTGGGCTTTTTTGCTTTTAAATAGTTTCCGTTCAAAGAACAATGAAAAGAGATATTGTTTATTTTTATAGTATCAATTTTTTGATATAAAATAGTAAAAGTTCTCAAGTGGTATCTCGAACCTTTTACCGGACGGTCACCTTATTTTTTGTTTCCGCCAAACGATTTTATACCTATACACTTTGGAGGCCACAATGTTTTCCTCTATCAGCAAAAAAGCAGCTCTGTTTATAACAGCATGTATACTTCTAATCCAGTCTCACGGCTGTGTTTCCCTTCGCACCGATCTTGAAGGTAAATATATACCCATTACCCCAAAAGAAAAAAACGGTAAACCGGTTAACGTTTTATTTCATTTTTCCCATCTTGAGCAATCTCTGGGGTTTGATGTGGTTCCTAAGATTATTTCACCAATCCGAGGGTTTAGGGATATCTTTCAGGAGTCAATAAAACAATTACAAAACATCAAACGGTATCATACATTTACTGATTATAGCGATGATGTTGATAATCTCGTCAGAAGAGAATTGAAGGATAGCTTAAAGTCAATAAACGATTATACCATTCATATTACTATTGCAAGAACACATTCCTTCAGAAAACATTTCTTAGCCGACTTGTTTTATGGCGGCTCACTAACCGTAATTCCAGTTATCTACAGCTGGGATTATGTAATTACAGCAGAGGTATCGTCAACGGAGAGGGGCATCATAAAGACACTGGAAAGAAAATCTTCCCTTACACAGTGGAGCCATATGCTGCTTATTTTTGCATATCCTTTTTATCCGCCGGAGGTTAAGATTGAGGAGGTGTATCTTGAATCACTCAAAGATATATTCAAAGAGATAGAAGCAGAAGGTGTCCTGAAACTGTAACGATGTATGGTGTATGTACAATGGCGTAAAGGGTCTGGGCTAGTATCCGGATTCATGTACATACGGCTACCCGGATTTATGGCGGAAATCAAACACTCTCAATAAAGGTTTGGGTTTATGATGCAGAAAGTATTATTCTCAGGTGAAAAAAGTAAGCGATATATACTAATACTGGACGGAATTGTCCTAATGCTTGGGTTCATAGGCATCCTACAGATTTATCATAAGGCAGGCCTGCCTGTTCAACTGAATCTGCAGAATGAGGGATTGATAGTATCAACGGGGACGACGGACAAAAATGGAATGATTATTCCGCGGGGAACAATTCTGCTTTCCGTTGAAGAAATACCTTTATCCTCCTTTGAGGATCTTGAGTTTGTCTGCGATGGATTTGAGTCCGGGAATATTGTCAGGGCAAAATTGATTTCTGCAAATGAGGTTTATCAGGCTGAATTCCGTCTCATACCATTTTACAGCACGTTTTATTTACTTACCGTATGCGGTCTCGCCTTTATTGTTTTTTGTGTGGGTATAATTGTACTTCTAAAAAAGCCGATAGATGACAAGGCCGCATTAACTTTTCATGGTATGATGCTTGCGGCATATGGCATCATGACCATGACCTGGGGTAATTATACATTCCCCTCTCTTTTTACTGGCACGCTGAATCGAATTTTATTCTCTTTTTCTTATGCTGTTGTTCCGTTTTTCTTTCTTTGGTTTACATTTGCATTCCCAAGAGAAAAGACTCGTTATATGGGGAAAATCATTCTTATTCTCTCTGCCATTCCCATTGTATTGTCTGTTGGAATGGGAATTACTGCCTGGCATGCAATATATCAAAGGAGTATAAGCTGGTTTAACTTATATGAATTATGGTTTGATGCCTGCCGTATCTATTTTGCTGTTTCTGTTCTTACCGGAGTTGCTAACTTTATACATACCTACAGGCGTTCATCGGAGCAATCTGAAAAGAAAAGACTGAAATGGATTTTCTTTGGTACGTTAACCGGACCTCTTTCATTTTTGCTTTTTTGGCAGATTCCACAGCTTTTCACATCTGAGGGGCTTATACCGGAAGAATTCATTTTAATACTGGTCGCTATTTTCCCGCTTACTTACGGATTTTCTATAGTACGTTACCATATATTTGATATCAATCAGGTTTTCAGAAGAAGCACAATTTACGGCCTTTCTCTGCTTGCTGTACTTGGGATATACATTTTCATTGTAGGAGGCGCTTCTGTTTTAGCTGGCCATTTGACCGTTGCCAATTCGGTGCTTCTTTCTGCTGTTTCCTCCATAGTAACGGCACTTTTGTTTCAGCCATTGAGGGAAAAAGTAAAGAGTTTTGTGGATAAAAGGTTTTTCCTGGTTAAGTTCAATAAAGCGGATGCTCAGCTCGAAATAGCGAGGCGGCTGGAGAGTGTACTAAGCATAAAGCAGGCATCAGAGGCTCTGATGGAAGAAATTCAGAGAAATATTCCGGTTACATACTGTTGCTTATATATTCTCAATACACAACTCCCTGAATCCGGAACCGTTTACACCGTAAAAGGTGAAAAAGAGGAAAACCCTGAAATTATTGCTTTTGCTCATTCATTGTTCAAAGGCGGGGTATCAGCACGACCTCTCATAAGGAATGGTCACGTTGAAGAAGTTTCCCGTATTGATGAACTGAATGTTACCGGAGATACTCTTGAGATTATTCATGCGGTTGTGCCGTTCATTGCGAATAACGGCAAAATTATTGCCGGCCTGATGCTAGGTGAAAAAAAATCAGAATTCATTTTTACAGTGGAAGAACTTGAGCTTTTTTCATTTTGCGGAAATCAATTTGCTTCAGCTATTGAAAGAATCGAACTGGAATATCATCTGCGGTATGAAAAAGAATTATCTTCACGGCTGAAAGAACTGAATGATCTCAAATCATTTTTTGTTTCCAGTGTGTCACATGATCTTAAAACTCCGCTAACATCAATAAAAATGTTCGCGGAAATACTTCAGGGCAGCGGGGTACAGGAAGCTGATAAACAAAAATATTTAAGAATAATTGAAGGTGAATCAGAGCGGCTGACCAGGCTGATTAATAATGTACTGGATTTTGCCCGGATTGAAAAAGGGATTAAAGAATATACCATTGCTGAATGTAATCTTACGGCACTTGTCAGGGCAGTCATGCTCGTCATGCATTATCAATTCCAGATGAATGCTTTTCAAACTGAAGAGTATTATGAGAGTGAAGATATGCCGGTGCTCGCTGATAAGGACGCAGTTACCGAAGCATTTGTAAACATTGTTTGCAATGCAATCCGGTATTCTGATAAAACGAAATTCCTTAAAATTGCTGTTACCCGGCGGGGAAAGGATATAAAGGTTGCGTTTATTGATAAAGGTGTAGGTATTCCGGAAAACAAACGAGGTGAGATTTTCGAGCCATATAAAAGACTTAACAATCCACTCACAAAAAGTTCGGGAGGGATGGGCATAGGACTTGCGATAGTTAAACATATCGCTGAAGTGCATAAGGGTGAGGTTGAGTCATTTTCAAATGAATTTGGCGGCACTACGTTCCTTTTCACCCTTCCGGCTCTTTCGATTAAAACTGACAACGCAAATCAGGAGGAGTAATTTCTTTCAATATGAAAATTTTATTTTGATAAAAAATATAAGAGGAGTACTATGAAAAAAATAATTATAATTGAAGATGAACCGGCAATTGTGGAGGGTCTGAAAGTGCTGCTTGCCGCGGAGCATTATGAAGTGCAGACAGCTGCTGATGGAGAAGCCGGATTCGCGCTCGTGCTTTCCTTTAAGCCTGACCTGATTCTGCTGGATATTATGCTCCCAAAACTGAACGGCATTGAACTTTTACAGAAACTCAGAAGCGAAGAACGCATAGCCACTCCGGTTATCATGCTTACCAGCCGGAAAGAAGAGATTGACAAAATTATGGGACTTGAGCTTGGCGCGGATGATTATATCACTAAGCCGTTTTCAACAAGGGAACTGGTTGCGCGCATTAAGGCAGTGCTCAGAAGGGCGGAGGGAGGTGCAGTTTCTGGAACCATTGTCCGCTTTGGCGATATATCAGTTGATCTGAAACATCAGGAGGTAAAAAAGAAAGATACTCTTCTGCATCTTTCGGTTACCGAATTTAAAATGCTGAACTTTTTTATCAGGCATGCTAATGAGGTAGTAACTAGGGAGAAACTCTTGGACGAAGTGTGGGGCTATGATGCATATCCGACAACCAGGACGGTTGACAATTTCATTTTGTCACTAAGAAAGCATATTGAGGTTAATCCTGCGGAACCTGAATATCTGCTTACAGTGCATCGCGCGGGATACAAATTCCGGCTTGATAAATAAAATTATGATAATATATATCTTCCTTCGTACCGACAGATGATAATCTGTGGTAAAGGGGAAAGCACAATAAAAATTCAACGGCATACTACTGTCAGTTAAGATGCCCAGGATTATTATATGGCGCTGCGCAGACCATGATTCTACTCTTGAATTCATAAGATAATCTGTTCCATTGGGGATACTAAGGTAAAGCAACTCTCTTTTTACAATTTCATGACAACTTTGTGACACCTGCCTTTCAGCCTGCCGTTAATTTTGACCCATAAGTTAACATCATTATTAATTATCGAAAGGTTACAAAATGAAACGGTCAGTATTTTTCACTCTATCCTTCCTCTTCCTCTTTCAGTTAGCAGGAGAACTATTTGCTCAGACATCTGATAACACCACAAAAGTCAAATTTGTCTCCAGGAATCTGAGCGGCCCTCGCCTTGGCTTTACTTTTATTCCGGGAGAGGGTGAACTTGTGCAGAAACTTCGCGAGGAAGAAGTTGGCAGGTTCCTAAGTCAGTTTGGCTGGCACTTTGAATATCAGATAGTTCCAAACATAGAAGGCCCTTGCTTTATTATTGAAGCTATCCCTCTGATTTCCGGCGTGGAATATGGAAAGATAATTCCGGGAGCAACACTTGGGTTTGGAATCCGGTTTCCTAATGGGATCGAATTTGGAATGGGCCCCAACCTGATGGCCAGCCAGAACACTGTTTCCTCTGCGCTTATGCTGGCAGTAGGCAAAAGTTTTGACTTCGGCGGTGTTAGTATTCCTCTGAATCTTGCGGTCACTACCAATCCAAAAGGAGCCCGCATCTCGTTTATTTTTGGCTACGCAATTGATAAAACCAACTAATCTATAAAAAGGAGAAGTGTCATGAAAAAATTGTTTGTCCTTTTTGCTATTATTTTCCTTACAAATGCAAATGCTCAGATTGATACCCTGACCATACTTCACATCAATGATACACATTCAACACTTGCACCGCTGGCACCCCGTGATGCAAATCTCCAGGGAACACGGGGCGGAATTGCCCGGGCTGCTTCAATTATTGGGATGACTCAGGCAACAGAACCAAACGTGATTACATTACATGGTGGAGATTTCTTTATTGGAGACTTGTTCTTTAACAAATTTTTTGGCGTTGCCGAACTGGAATTCCTTAAAGCCCTGAATTTTGATGCAATAGCTTTAGGCAATCATGAGTTTGACCTGGGTCCCGAGGCATTGTATGGATGCTTTGACGCAGCGTTTGCAGCCAACGCAATTCCTGTGCTTTCAGCTAATGCTGTACTGGACGGATTCCCTCCACTTCAGCCATTCATAAAGAAGACCCATGTCATTCAGCGAGGAAACCTTAAGATTGGTTTAATTGGCCTGACAACTCCATCCACCAATCTATTCTCTCTTCCGGCTCCGGTTGTTATTGATACCATTGACGGATATCTTGAAGCTGCACTTACAGACCTGCTTAGCCAGCAGTGCAATGTTGTTATACTTATGTCACATCTTGGCATATTGTATGACAGGGCACTTGCATCCGCCGTCCCGGGGATTGATGTAATTGTCAGTTCGCACGATCACTTACGAACAGATTCGCCTGAGGTTATTACAAATCCGGCAGGTAAACCGGTATATATTGTTCAGACTTCAGCAAATTATACCGAAGTTGGTAAACTGCGGCTTGCGGTTTCCCAAACTGGAATTTCATTATTGGGATATGTGCCGGTAGAACTTGATGCAACGGTTCCGGAAG
The DNA here is from genome assembly GCA_964472245.1 of uncultured Ignavibacteriaceae bacterium. Taxonomy (GTDB): domain Bacteria; phylum Bacteroidota; class Ignavibacteria; order Ignavibacteriales; family Ignavibacteriaceae; genus H2-BAC3. The sequence goes on from CAYYJL010000089.1 coordinate 6,611, forward strand.
AACCCTCGACTAAAGCAATGGTTGATACTCTTATAACCCAGATTGAGGAGCTGTACGGACCAGTATACACACAGCAAATCGGCTATGCGTCAGGAACATTCTGGGAAATTGCCCGCCCCGGCACATCCTCCGATTCATTCGACACCCCGCTTGGTAATTTAGTGACTGATGCTTTCAGATGGAAAACAGGAACTCAGGTAGCTTTAACTGTGGGAGGATCTACCGCCCAACCAATTTATGAAGGCCCTATTGTGCCTGCCGATGCTTTCCGTGCAATTGGCTATGGCTTTGATACCATTAAAGCACTTGGTTACAGGATCATCAAATGCAGCATGACAGGTGCCGATCTGATGATGGGGCTTGAATTTGGACTGCAGGCAATTGAATATGACGATGAGTTACTGCCGCAGGTATCAGGCATGAATTATACCTTTGATATAGACGGTTCCGGGCCGGGCAGAGTTACAGGAGTTACCATTGGAGGCCTGCCGCTTGATCCGGGATCGGTATATACGGTGACTCTGAATGAGTTCCTGGCATATGCACTCCAAAACCTCGTCGGGGTTACGCTTATTGACCCCTACACGTATGAGGACTCAACAGAATTTGAAGTGCTTATGGCTTACATTATTGAAAATCAGGTTATCACTCCCTCCGGAGTTGGCAGAATTACTTCAGCAAAAGATGAAATGGGAGCAAATGATGTTATAACAGATTACGAGTTAAAACAGAATTATCCCAATCCCTTTAATCCTTCAACAACTATTGAATATTATTTGCCAAAATCAGGTAATGTAATTCTGAGAGTATTTGATATATCAGGTTCGCTGGTGACAACACTGGTTGATGAATATCAGGACCAGGGAAGACAGGCGGTTGCATTTGATGTGTCTTCAAAAAACCTGGCAAGCGGGACCTATTTTTACCGTCTGCAGGCGGGGGAAAAGGTTATCACTAAAAAACTCCTTTTAATTAAGTAATTCCCTTCCGCTGATCTCATATGCCGCCTTGCTTTCAAAGCGGGCGGCATTTTTTTCCACTGTATTTTTATTTCATGAGGAGTTGTCTGATGAAGTCTTTACTCCTTTTTAAACCTGATTTCGTAACGAAAATTTGAATGGTCATTGAAAAAAGCAAGAAATCTCAATTGGTTGGAGCCACAGGCTTCTCGTGCAGAGTAAAGAAGAAAGTAGTGCCTTTGTTCTCCTTGCTTTTAACCCATATACTTCCGCCGTTCAGTTCAACAAATTCTTTACAGAGTATTAATCCAAGCCCTGTGCTGAGCTCACCGTCAGTCCCTTTTCTTTTAACTTTTTCCCCGGCTTGAAAAACCTTTTCACTTATTTCCTCCGGCATCCCGATTCCGTTATCCTTTACCGAAACCTGTATCATGCCTTCCTTATTTTGCTTTGCAGAAATGGTGACTCTGCCGCCTGCGTTCGTAAACTTCATAGCATTGGTGATCAGGTTAAGCACTAAGGAATTAACCATATTGCTGTCTGCATAGATTTGCATCTCCGGTTTTATGGTGCTTCTCAAAACAATTTTTTTCTCTCTTGCCCTCTTACGCAGCAGTTGTATGTTGTCAGAAACAATTGTTTCCAGCACTATCAATTGGGGGGAAAAACTAAA
>CAYYJL010000090.1:0-8229 GCA_964472245.1 uncultured Ignavibacteriaceae bacterium
AAATATAGAGGTTCCGTTAATATATACTGATGATACAACAAAATTCCTGGGTGAACTGGCTGCAATGCGCCGGAAGAAACTTTCCGCCACAGTAATTGCCCTTAGTGGGAGCAACGGCAAGACTACGACAAAGGATATACTTGCTGAATTGCTGAAAACAACATTCAGGACGGTAAGTACTAATGCAAATGATAATAACCATATTGGCGTACCGCTGACAATTTTCAGATGCACTCCATCAACTGAAATGCTTGTACTGGAGATGGGAACCAATCACTTTGGTGAAATTCCATACTCAGCGGCCATTGGCGCTCCGGATATCTCTTTAATTACCTGTATAGGCGACAGTCATCTGGAGTTCCTGAAAAACAGAAAAGGTGTTTTGCAGGAAAAGAAAGCTATCTTTGATGCTGCAGAAAAAAACTCAGGTTTGATTGTTCTTAATATTGATGATCCGTATTTGGTGAAACTAAAATCAAAATACACCAACGTTATTACTGTCAGCAGCAGCGGTAAAGCAGATTATACGGTTAAATCCAAGCCCGTGGTTAATTCTGTACTCCGCAAGGCAGAGATTAAGAATAAGAATCAGCGGATGGATGTTGTCGTCCCGCTGGCGGGTGAACACAATGTTAAAAATACATTAATGGCAGCAGCAATTGCACATCATTGCGGTGTATCTAAAACAAACATCCTTAAAGGATTAAAAAAGGTGAAGGCACCAAAGCACCGCTTGAATATCATCAACCGTGGTAAGACTACAATTGTAGATGATACATACAATGCAAATCCGGGTTCAATGGAAGCCGCACTGAAGATATTGAGTGATATAAAGACTCCACTGAGAAAAATAGCGGTTCTTGGCGATATGTTTGAGCTCGGTGAAAGCTCAACCAAAGTGCACAAAGCATTGGCTGCTGGTATAAAGAAACTTGATATATCGGAAATTCTGGTAACCGGTGAAGCAATGAAATATATGTTTGATGCTTTTAAGGACCGTGATAAAACCATAGTCTATTTTGAACAACCTGAAATGCTGAAGAAATACCTCAGCGCAATACGAAAGGAGCCGGCAGTTTATTTATTTAAAGGATCGCGGGGTATGAAAATGGAACAGTATATAAACAGTATAACCGGAAAATAGATGCTCTATCACTTATTTGACTATATAAACAGAAATTTTGACCCGCCGGGTTTTGAGCTTTTCCGCTTTATAACGTTCCGCTCTGCAATAGCAGCGATTACGGCTCTGCTTATTTCCTTTTATTTTGGGCCAAAAGTGATTCGCTTTTTACAAAAGAACCAGATTGGTGAAGCAAAAAAAATAGACGGGCCGCAGAATCATTGGTCCAAGGTTGGTACACCAACCATGGGTGGCACTATTATTCTGCTCGCAGCAATTCTTCCGGTACTCTTATGGGGGGATATAACTAATCTGTTTGTGCAGCTTGTTGTTGCAGGCACTCTGTGGCTGGGTGCTGTTGGATTCCTGGATGATTATCTGAAAGTGATTAAAAAACTGCCCAATGGACTTATTGCACGGTACAAATTACTCGGTCAGGTAATTATCGGAGCTGTAGTTGGACTGGTTGTATATACTTCCAACGATTTCAGCGGCATGAATACATTAACAACAATGCCATTTCTCAAGAATATAAATTTTAATTTTGATTTATTCTATATACCTGCGGTTATTTTTATTATTACTGCCACGTCAAATGCTGTTAATCTGACAGACGGGCTGGATGGATTGGCAATAGGACTAACCACAATTGTAATGCTTGCAATGGCTGTATTATGTTATTTCAGCGGAAATGCTATATATGCCAAATACTTAAATATCATGCATCTGCCGGGCTCAGGTGAACTCACCGTATTTGTTGCTGCGATGATTGGTGCCGGTTTAGGATTTCTTTGGTTTAACTCATATCCGGCACAGGTTTTTATGGGGGATACAGGTTCACTTGCACTGGGTGGTGCCTTTGGTATTCTGGCAGTGCTGGTAAAAAAGGAATTGTTTATACCAATTCTTGGTGCAGTATTTTTTATTGAGACCATATCGGTAATCATTCAGCGTACATATTTTAAGTACACAAAGAAAAAGTACGGGGAGGGGAAACGGGTTTTTCTAATGGCACCCATTCATCATCATTTTGAAAAAAAGGGATGGCCTGAACCGAAGATAGTAACACGCTTTTATATAGTAGGAATCATTTTTGCAATTATAACATTGGTATCATTTAAGATCAGATAATGGATATACGGTCAAAAAAAATAGGAATACTCGGTGCCAACAGAAGCGGCATTGGTGCAGCGGGACTTGCCATACGGCAGGGCGGGATTCCTTTTGTCTCGGATATCAGTCCGGCTGAAAAAATAGCCGGAGAGTTACAGATCTTGCAGGATTTGGGTGTTCCATATGAATGCGGTGTACATTCAGATAAAGTTTTGGAATCTGATTTCGTTGTTATCAGCCCGGGAATTCCGCTTGATGCACCGGTTGTTAAAAGTCTGCGTGAGTCCGGTATATCTATATATAGTGAGATTGAATTTGCTTCCTGGTTTTGTGCCGGCACCGTGGTAGCAGTATCCGGAACAAATGGAAAAACAACAACAACATCACTTATGCACCATGTTGTGGAAGTATCAGGTAAAAAATCATATGCAGCCGGAAACATCGGTTCTGCATTTTCTGCAATATCTGATAAAGTTGAGTCAGATGCAGTGGTGTCACTGGAGGTTTCCAGTTTTCAGCTGGATACAACAGCGGCATTTAAACCGGCCGTTGCGATGTTACTTAATATCACACCCGATCATTTGGACAGATATGAAAATAATTTTGAAAAGTATATACAGTCCAAATACTTAATCACAAAGAATCAAAGGAAAAATGACCTGTTGATTCTGAATAATGATGATCCGGTGTTTACAAAATATGCTGTTTCAACTTCTGCAACGATGAAGTTTTTCTCTGCCAATAATACCATTGGTGACGGTGTTACCATAACAGATGAATCACTGGAATACCGTGAAGCAGATGCTATGGTTTATTCTATTAAAAAGAGTCAGTTGTTACTGTTGGGCGAACATAACCACAAAAATGCAGCAGCAGTGATCATTGCGGCTAAGTACTGTGGTATATCAAATGATGCTCTGGATGAGGGTCTGAGTACATTCAAATCCGTCGAGCACCGGTTAGAATTTGCGGGAAAAATCAACGGCATCAGTTTTATTAATGACTCCAAAGCCACTAATGTGGATTCTGTCATCGTCGCCGTAAAAAGTTTCCCTACCCCTGTCTATCTGATTCTCGGGGGTAAGGATAAAGGAAATGATTATTCTTTGTTACTTCCGTATATGCAGAATGTAAAAAAGATATATGCTATTGGATCTTCTAAAGATAAAATACTTTCATTCTTTGACGGGAAAATTTCCGTTGAAGCACAGGATAGTTTGCAGTCCTGTGTTGAAAAAGTTTTATCAGAAGGCAAGGAGGGCGACACTCTCCTGCTTTCGCCTGCTTGTGCAAGTTTTGATATGTTCAGGAACTTTGAGGACCGAGGCAGAGTCTTCAAAGAAGCGGTGATTGAGGTAATGAACCATGACTAAAACAAGCAGTTATATTTTTGGACTGGTGGTCATCCTGCTGATCTTTGGGCTGGTGCCGGTTATGAGTGCGAGTCATTCTTTTAGTCACAAGACATATGGTGATTCGTTTTATCTGTTTAACAAGCAGGCAGTATTTGCAGGAATTGGACTTATTCTGATGGTACTGCTTGCGGTTGTTCCTTATGATTCTTTCCGTAAAGTCAGCGGAGGACTTCTTATCCTGACCCTGCTCGGGGTGGTTGCTCTCTACCTTTTTGCGAGTGAAATAAAAGGGGCAAAACGCTCCCTTCCGTTATTTGGTTTTTCCTATCAGCCGATCGAGTTTTTGAGAATTGCTTTTATATATCATATGGCTTCTCTGCTGACCAGGAAAGGGGAGGAGATTAACAGCTTCAAGAACGGGCTGGTTTATTTTTTATTCTGGGTTGTGATTTCATCAGCGCTGATATTCGGATTGCCGAATGTCAGTAACTCTATCATGATTATTATCATAGCACTCAGTCTGTTATATATATCAAAATTCCGGCTGCTTCGGTTTGCGGGGATTACGGCTTCGCTGCTGGCGGTTGCCTCGTTTGCCGCTTATTTTATGCCGCATGTAAGAGTGAGAGTAGAATCGTACATCAATCAGATGATGGGTAATGCCGAACCGGGATTCCAGGTAAAGCAATCTATGATCAGTATCGGGAGCGGGGGATTGTATGGCTTGGGTGCGGGAAAGAGCAATCAAAGCAATCTGTTTTTGCCGGAAGCATGGGGAGACTTCATCTTTGGTATCGTTGGTGAGGAATGGGGCTTTTTTGTTTCCGTTGCTCTTATATTGGCATATTTTACATTGTTTCTGCTTGGAGTAAAAGTTTCTAAATCATGTGACGATACGTTCGGAAAATATCTTGCATTTGGTATATCGGTTTCCTTTTTACTCTATGCATTTGTTAATGTATTGGTTTCAACCGGTCAGCTGCCAACAACAGGTTTGCCCCTTCCGTTTATCAGTCAGGGCGGGTCATCATTAATAGCAATTTGTATATCGTTTGGCATTTTGATTAACATTGCCCGTTATAATGAAAAGCAGACCGACCTTTCTCTTCAGCTGCAAAAGGAGGAGGAAGAGTGAAAGTATTGTTTTCAGGAGGCGGCACAGGCGGACATATATACCCGGCTTTGGCAGCTGCCGATGCTCTCAGGGCACTCCGTCCGGAAACAGAGATTGTATTTATCGGTACTCCCGATAAAATTGAAAGCAGGGTTGTACCTGAAAATGGTTATGCTTTTGAATCCATTGCCATGAAAGGTTTGCCGCGCAAAAATATTGTAAAAATAATCGGTTTTCTTTTTGGTTTTGGGAAAACACTATTCCAGGCAGTTAAGAAAATCCGGAGAATTAAACCTGATGTTGCGGTTGGCTCCGGCGGCTATGTTTCGGTAACCCCATTACTGGCTGCAAGGTTATATGGGGCTCCCTTGATTCTGCTGGAATCAAACAGTTATCCGGGACTGGCAACAAAACTGCTGCAGAGGTTTGCTGAAATTGTGCATCTGAATTACAGCGATGCTGCTGTATATATACATGATAAGTCAAAAGTGAGAATGACCGGAAATCCGGTCAGAACTGCAAAATCTAACTTGTCAAAGGATGAAGTAAAACAAAAATTAGGCATCCCCGCCGGCAAAAAAGTGATGTTGATTCTCGGCGGCAGTCTTGGAGCGGGGTCGTTGAATAAAAAACTGAGCACGATTATTGGAAGTATTTGTCATGAGGATAGATATATTATCTGGCAGACAGGTGCAAAGGATTTTAACTTATATAGTTCATTGAACAGCGACGCACTTCAGGTGGCTGCATTTATTGATGATATGACGGCATACTATTCTGTTGCTGATATGGTTGTTTGCCGCGGCGGAGCAACAACATTAACAGAGCTTGCCATATTTGGTTTGCCTGCAGTGGTTATTCCTTCACCAAACGTTACGGATGATCACCAGACTGCAAATGCAAGGGCACTGGTAAATATGAATGCAGCTTTGCTTGTGGAAGAAAAAAATATCGAGCAAGAGTTGGTTGAAAAAATTGAAATGGTTATTGCAGATGAAAAACTCAGAGGGAGTTTAAGCGCTAATATTTTGGCATCAGCAAAACCGGATGCGGCAAAAGTAGTTGCCGAATCTATCATTGATACATGGAAAAAGAAATCAGGAAATAATGTTTAAGAATATTAAGAATATACATTTTGTAGGCATCGGTGGTATCGGTATGAGCGGTATGGCTGAGATACTGCTGAATCAGGGTTTTACCATTTCCGGATCAGACAAAACACTGACTGAAATTACAGAAAGACTGGCTGACCTTGGTATGAAGATATACGAAGGCCACAAGGCATCCAACGTTGAAGAAGTTGATGTACTGGTTTATTCTTCCGCAGTTACAGAAGATAATCCTGAAGTGACGGAAGCCCGTTCCAGAAAAATACCTGTGATTAAAAGAGCAGAAATGCTTGCTGAATGTATGCGTATGAAGTACGGCATTGGAATTGCAGGCACTCACGGCAAGACGACGACTACCTCTATGGTTGGATTGGTTCTTACCGAAGGTAATATTGACCCTACGATTATCGTTGGCGGAAAACTTTCCGGTTTAGGCGGCACCAATGCACGGCTTGGTAATGGGGAATATATAGTAGTTGAAGCAGATGAATTTGACAGAACATTTCTGCGCTTAACCCCAACTATTGCTGCAATCACCACGCTGGAGAAGGAACATCTGGATACCTATAAAGATTTGGATGATATAAAGGCCGCATTCATAGAGTTTGCAAACAAAGTTCCGTTTTATGGATTTGTTGTATTGTGTCTGGATGAGCCCGCTTTGCAGGAAATTATTCCCCAGATAAATAAAAAGGTATATACATATGGCTTAACTGCACAGGCAGATTTACGTGCAGTAAACGTGCAGCATGAAGGTTACAAAACCAGATATACAGTTAAATATCACGGCGAGGAGCTGGGCAGGATAGAACTGAAAATACCGGGTGTGCATAATGTTAAAAATTCATTGGTTGCAGTATGCATCGGCCTGGAACTTGGATTGCCATTTGAAACGATTAAAACCGCTTTGGAAAAATTTTCCGGAGTGTACCGCCGGTTTGAGGTGAAGTACGACAAAGAAATAATGGTTGTTGATGACTATGCTCATCACCCGACTGAAACTTCTGCCACATTGGATGGTATACGTGCCGGATGGGACAGAAGATTAATTGCGGTATTTCAGCCCCATTTGTATTCGAGAACACGTGATTTTTACGAGGAGTTTGGCAGATCTTTCTTAAATACAGATATCTTCATCTGTACAGACGTTTATCCGGCAAGAGAAACACCTATTGAGGGAATCACCGGTGAAAAGATTGCAGAAGCTGCTAAAAAGTTTGGTCATAAAAATGTTGTATATCTCGCTGATAAAACAAAAGTGCCTGAGTATCTGCAGGAAATCACCAAACCCGGAGATATAGTAGTCACGATGGGTGCAGGCGATATCTGGAAATTCGGTGAAAAATTTGTAACTCTGATTAAGAGCAAATGAGTAAAGCAAAACAAATATTCAGTTATTCATTTTTGATTCTGCTGCTGACCGGTATGCTTGCCGGAATGATATATATCTATACCCAGAAGCCGGCCTCAAAAATTGCTGAGATTCAGCCGGAAAATGGAAAACTTCTCACAGGAAATGAATACCTGAAACAAGTTAAGCTATTTGAGAAAAGCAGATACGAAAATAAAGAGCCGTATGAAATAAAGCAGATTCTGGAAAGTCATCCATATGTCGCTCAGGCGGATGTGGAACTGACACCCAAAAATGTTTTGCGAGTTGTGATTCATGAAAAAACAATTTTAGCAGTGGTACGCGCCGGATTAGAAGTGAAATTTTTAACTGAGGATAACACACTGCTCCCATTACTGGAAAACCTGCAGTTTGCAGATTTTCCCGTGATATCCTCTGCTAAATCAGAGATGCTTGTAAACAAAAGCGTACAGCTGCATGATGAACAATTTGGTATTATCAGCCATATATTGATGCCGGTATCAGCTGATGCATCGGCAGGTAAATTATCAGAGATAATTTTTTCATCACAGACGGAAATGCTTCTTCTCTACAGCGGAGTTGCAGGTTACATTAGAACATCCGGTAAGGAAATTGAAAAGAACCTGCCGGTTATACATGCACTGTTAACCAGCGGTGATTTGGATAATTTATTAAAAAAGAGTGCGTATATAGATTTACGGTTTGGAAACAGAGTATATATAGCCACCCATGAAAGGGAGGAAAACACGATATGAAAAGAAACATAATAGCAGCTTTGGATTTGGGGACTACCAAGGTATGCGTCATCATTGCTGAAAAAACAGGACCTGACCGTTTTACGGTTCTTGGTTACGGTACAGCAAAATCCGATGGTATGACCAAAGGAATGATAACTAATGTAGGTAAAACTACAGAAGCTATCCGTGAAGCAGTAACCATAGCTTCAACCAGAGCAGGCATTGAAGTCAGAACCTTAAATGTCGGAGTGGCTGGAGAACATATTACGAGTTTGCGCCACAGAAACTATGTGACCATCACAAACT
>CAYYJL010000091.1:0-8201 GCA_964472245.1 uncultured Ignavibacteriaceae bacterium
AGCACTACACCTACGGATATATATATACCTGATCCCAACGGTGAAAAAGAAACCTCCGGCCCTGATAAGGGGAAAGTTAAAACACTCAAGCAGCCGGTTAATTATTTTCTGATGTTTGGCGGACAACTCACCATGGGGGCACTGGCCGATGGCGCGGTAGATTCCTTTTTGGTATATCAGCGGAGAAACGCAAATGGGTCTGACGGCGGTACCAGTTTAGTAATCAGTAACTTTACCTTTAAGAAACAGGATAAGTTTGAGTTTGTCTTAAATCTGCAGCTCTTAAGCGGTGAGGGAAGTGATTATTCGATGGTTGTGGCCGGTAAGGTTCAAGTATCAGATAATGCTTTTGTTGCGGTAGGGAAACTGGCTAAATGGAAAGGTAAATTTTCAGCGGGAATTTTTCTAGCAGCCACAGAGGGTTTAAAAATCAGAATAGGTCCCGTGGAGGTAACTGGAATCGGAGGAGGCTTTTTCTACAACCCGACGGATTCGGATATAGATTTAGTGCGATCTCTTTGCGGATTTACCGATGAATATACATCATCCATAAAAGACAAAGTGGCGGGTGCTCCGGTGCTTCAGCCGCCACTGTTTAGTATCTTTTTATACGGAGGTGCCGCCATTGGTTCCAAGGAGGCGTTGTCCGGTAAAATTTTAATTACCATTTCAAACAACAAGCTTATGGTGGACGGACGAATTGATATACTCAACCGTCCGCAAGAAATGTATGGTCTTATTCATTTAGAGGTTGGGTTTACAAAGTTCTATGTAGAAGGAAGTCTTGCAATAACGGTAAAAATGGCTGATGGAAATGTAATAGACGCAAACGGGCAATTACAATTTTTCTACTATTCATCATCCAACTGGGGTATGGTGGGCACGGCCTCTCTCAAGGTGATGAAAGGCCTTATGAACGGCAGCGCAGATTTTTACGCCGGAGATAAAGGATTCTTCTTTTCAGTTGAGTTTAATCAGGGCTTCGACGTATGGATTATTAAAGTTGATGCCGGCTTTGCAATGAAGATGTGGTATAAGCCGAATATATCCTGGGGTGCATATTTCCGTATATGGGTTGATGTTTCCGTTTTAGGCGGTGTGGCTGCGGCCAGAGGAGAAATAAAAGGAGTACTGATTGGAGCTCCGGAATTTATCCTTGCAGGCGGTGCCTCATTGCAGGTACGGCTGTTGTTTATTAGCTGGCGCGGAGATGTATGGCTGAAAATTAAAAAGGATGGAGTAAATGCGGGATTTGGTAAAGACGATGATGTAGAGCGTGCGATTGCCAAGGCCGAAAATATGGCCAATGATATGCTGAAGGCAGTTCAAGACGCAAAAGCAGATATGATTGCAAATAAACCGATTCCGACATTAGGCATTACTCCAGAAATAGTTGCTGCAGCCAGTTCCGGGCTTTTCAAGCAAATGAAAAAAGCCAGAAGTCTTGACAATGCAACCCAAATTACCCAGGCGGAAAAAGATAGTATACTCGCGTGGATTGAATCAGAAGCCGAAATGACTCAGAATGATTATGATGTTCGTAATATTCTTACAAAGCTCACTGACAGGATTTTAGATAAGGAAGGCAGTCTGAGCAGAACTGCAATAGCAACAACCTTAAACGAGTTGAATGATGCGGTTAACGCTTACAAGACTGCGGTCAACGATATGGCAACCTCCCTTGGGGAATATACGTTAACCATTGAAGTTCCGTCTGCTGCAGGGCCTGAAGGTGTTGAAGATCCTGTTGGAGCTACGCGGTTTACTTTTCCGGCAACACAAACCGATGAACCAACTGCTACGGGACCTTCTTTTGAACTGAACACAGGATTGGTAATCAGCAACAGCACCAAGGTGCAGTCTTATATGGCAAATGCTGATAACTATCACGATATTCTGAAAAAGAATATTGAAAAGATAGAAACGGCGATAGCCAGCTTTGACGGAGTATTTAAGAAGGCAAATAATTCATATCTGCTGATAGGGGATAAATTTGTTGCGCTGCAGACAAAGGTTGCAGAATATAATAAAAAACTTGCTGAATACTATTTTAACGAACTAAAAACCAATTTTAGTTTTGCAGAATTATATAAACCGATGGGAGAAGCTCTTGTCGACGATAAACTTGATTACTGGTTCCGGCAGTCAAGTGTCAGAGAAAAATTTAAGAAATCCGCAAACTATAAACGCTGGGGCAGAATCAGAACGCTGAGCGGCGGGTTTGCAGAACCCTGGTCATATACTACATTTTCATCTGCGTGGGATGACATGAATGAAGAAACACAAAGAGCCGAAAATAAAGGCCGCGCAAGAGATTTGTATATAACCATTCCGACGAATGCTTTTAACGAACTTCAAGCCGACAGAAAAAATCTGCTTGCTACAGTATCTAACGAGTACAACACCAAAATGCGGCAGATTAATGATTTGGCTGCTGCATACACATCAATGCTCGATGTATTGTTTGCCAAGAGAAGAAAAATGTCCGAAAATCTTTTTGAAGTAACCGAGCGCTTTATATACTGGAAAGATAAAGACGCTAAAAACATCCATGATAAAACTGTTGATTTCAAAAATATTGCTCCGACTCTTACTCAGCTGAAAACTAAAAGAACCGCAATTCTTGCAAGTAATACCGCACCTGATTTGAGTATTACCAGTTCAAGTACTCTGAACAATAAATATTTTACTGAAGTCAATTTGAGCTGGGCTGGCACCCATCCGGATGGTATTGTAGAATATTCTTTAGCGTCCAATGTGTGGAGTTCGAGCACTCGCGACCATATAAGTCTTCCATTCAGAACTTTGAGTAAAGCAAAGTCAATCACACTTTATGAGTTCAACGATGGAATTGGCGAACAATATAAAAACGGCGAATTCAGAATCCGGGCACGCTCGGGCAGCGGATTCACGATTGTGAAAAAAATTGACCTTCCGGGAATCAGAATGGGCTTTGCCGATGCAAACATTAACAGTACTTCAACTACGGTTAATAATAACATTCCGCCGGATAATACACCGCCGTATATGTTTAACCGTGCAGCATCGGGCGATGCACGGCAGGGATTATGGCCTTCTGATTTGGCTCAGGTAGAAGGAGTTTATCTTATTGACAGAGATGGAAATAATCCTCCGCTAACTCCGCATTTTATTACGAATAAGAAAAATGAAATTAGAATTTCATTTAGCGCCGTTGATAATGAATCAGGAATCAGTTCATACGAATATCAGATTACCAAAAGAAATCTAAACAATGAACTTGCCGTGGTGCGGGACTGGACAAATGTAGGGGCAATAAATGAGTACCTTATACAAGGTCTGGATTTACAGCATTGTGAGGAATATGTTAATGAAGGCAGGTGGCGTGCAAGACTCACGGATCCATCTTCCTATAATTTTGGCCGTTACTTAGTCTCAGTGCGTTCTGTTAACGGTGCGGGCTGAAAGAGTAATCCGGCATATATTGCGGTTGTGGTAGATGAAACGACACCTCCAAAAATTGGTTTCACAACGATGACGGCTTCAACAAATTTCAATGAAGGCAGGCCGACAAGTGTTCAGTTTTTGAATAGTAAAATTGCTCTGCCGCTTCCAACTCCGACTCCAGAATGGCGGAATGTTACATTGTTTTTCCCGTTTAATCGGCCGTCATACGAACCAAACAAGTATATATATCAGGTATATGCGTTACCGGATAATATTCCGGTCTTTGCAGAGCCGCAAAAAGACCTGCTGGTTTATGAGGGCAGAAGAAATAATGTCTCATATTTGGGCAAACTTGTTAATATACCACCGGCATTCCAGAAGTATAAACAATTCCGTTTAGAGATGGCGTATTCAAAACTTTCGGGAGCCGTGTCACCATTAGATACATCATCGCGTCATATTCCGCTGGTTTATACGGCCAATGGAGGCGATATATATGATTCCCGGCCTGAAGCGCCTGAAGTATACTGGTTCTCCGGTATTCCTCCGGGACAGCAGGGATCATATCCTAACGGTAACATTAACCTGTTTTTCAAGTCTCTTGGATATCACAAACAGGGATTACTGAAATACCAGTATTCAATTCAAGACGAATCCGGCAGTAATTTCTCGGGATGGAAAGATCTGCCTCCAATACCTGAAGACAGAATATTACGGTTAGACGAAACATTTTTTGCCGGTACAGAAAGATGGTTAACACCGGGCAAAAAATTTGAGATAAACATTCGTCCGGTTGGCAATAACAACTATGCATACAACTGGTCGCGTGTTAACCAGATAGTAATGCCCCTCAAATCACCGACGGTGCAGAACTTCTCCGTGGATATCGTGAAGAAAACCGCCGGCAATGTGTCACAGTATTCAGTAGTTGTTAACATGATTAATGAGCCGGTTACGACAGCAAAATCATACAAAATACGCACCGAGCAGTTTGTTAACGGAAGGTGGATAACACCCGCAGGAGGAAACTCCCGTGTATTCCATTCTATCCCTGCAAACGGAACACCGAGTCGTTTATACTATGATTTAGCATCAGGGCAGTTTACCACCGGCATGATGCCTGTAAGACAGTCCAATGCATCGGGCACGGGATATATTACGGGTGGTGAAATTTGGCGCATATATATAAAATCAGTTGATGCTGACGGCAATGAAAGTCCGGAAGTAATGAAGGAGTTGGTATGGTAAAGCGAATAATCTTAATGCTGATTCTGACCGTGACGGTTACCGTTACCGCACAGGAGCATGACCTGCTTCCGATGTATAACGGCAACACCTTGCATCTGTATCTGACCGTTGCCCCGGAGTTTGATGAGTATGTAGTAGTCTCCAGAAAAGCAGCAGGAGCAGGTGATTTTGTTGCCTTAAACGACACCATTCCCATGAAGCAGACCGAAGATGAGTACCGCATCAGGGAACTGCTTGGTGATGATGCAGACAAAGCCATACAATATCTTGATGTGGAAGATTTCTACTCACTGACCCGTGCAATAATGGGAAACAGTTTCCGTTCTTCCTTAGCTACCCTGATATTTCCCGGGGCAGCAGAAGCAGCCGGCAGATTGTATAAAGATGCCGGAGTAACCGCAGGAAGGGATTATGAGTATAAAATACAATACTTTAACACCTCAGGCGAAGAAGTAAAATCGTTCACAAAAATGGTAAAGGCAGCAACAGTATCACCCCTTGCCCCCTCAGGACTTACCGCATCCTTAAAAGGAGCACTGGTAACCCTGAACTGGACATATCCAAAATGGGAAAACGACCCTTCCAATCTTACTGTTACCTATAATGTTTACAGGAAAGACTCGGGAGGCAAGTTCGTAAAAAGCAACACCAGCATTATTGTCCGCAACGATGCATCTCAGCCGGCGTATTCCGAGCCAGTAAGTCCGCAGGAAAAGACTGTTGAATATTATGTTACCGCTGTTGACCCGGTAGGCAATGAAAGCAAGCCCTCCAACACCTTTAAGCTGCAGCTAATTTCTGAAGATATCCCCGAGCCCCCCGCAGAACTTAAAGCAACCGTAGCCGAGGACGGAATCCACTTAGTATGGAATATGTCCACCTCAGCTGATATATCTGGCTATAATGTTTACCGAAAAGACTCCCTTCGTGCTGACTCTGTTAAAATCAATAAAAAGCTGCTGGACAGGCAGTATGCATACTTTACCGACAGTCTGGTAAAAGCAGGAACAATGATGTATTATTTTGTAACGGCAGTATCGCAAAAAGGGAAAGAAAGCCGTATGAGCGGAATGGCCTCCGGAGAAATAATAGATGTGCAGGCACCAATAGCCCCTACACAGTTAAAGTCTTCATTTGCAGGAAATTTGGTAAAACTGGAGTGGAAGCCGTCCACCTCAAAGGACACAAAGCATTATAATATATACCGCGGCGAGGGAAAAAGCGTACTGGCAAAAGTGGGCCAAACAACTTCTACCACTTTTACCGACAATGGATATGACGGTAAATCCCTTGTTTCAGGAGGATTTTACTTTTATTCAGTAACAGCCGTGGACTGGGTGAATATTGAAAGTCTGACCAGTGATACAATAATGGTGAGGTATATAGACAAACTGCCTCCTCCTGCCCCGTCACCGGTGGTTGCAGAAGTGACGGGACAGAATGCAGTAAGTGTCCGTGCCGGAATGAACAGGGTAAGTGACCTTGCAAAAGTTGTTGTCTCCAGAAAGAATGTAAAAACCGGCAAAGTTGAAGTAGTCGGTACCTTCACCTCAATACCGGTACGGTTTGTTGATTCTACGGTGGTATTTCTGGAAAAGTATATATATTCTGCGCAGTCCTCAGACAGCACGGGCAACAAGAGTGAAGTTGCAACGGGTGATACGGTATTTGTGAGAAGTCTTACTGCTCCGATGCCCACACCTGAGGTAGCTGCATTCCTGAAAGACAGTATCGGAGTAAATATTGAATGGATACCCTCGGCGGAATCTGATTTTGCCGGATATAATATATATGTATCAGAACTGCCAAACGGAGTATTTAAGAAGGTAAATACCTCTCTGGTTAAGGAAGCGAAGTATTTTCATGCAACAGGTAAGGAGTTCACTTTCTATAAAGTACGAGTTGTTAATACCTCGGGAATGGAAAGCGAGTGGAGTCCCAATGCTGCTGTTACAAAAATGGAGTCAGGACAATGAGAGCGCCAATCTTCACTTTGATTGTTATTTTTTGTTTTTTGAGTTCTCTAAGTTATGCAGGAAGATTTATAGATTCCCTTGAAACATCTACTACAAGTGATACCTCACTGGGTGAGCAAATCGTAGAAAATGTAAAAGATAATATTAAAATTACCGGTGAGCTTGGTGCCTTTGGAGAACTGTATTCAGTTGACGGAAGAGAAAGCCGAAGGCCGGGTCAGACCGGACGACTTTTCTTCAAACCCTCGGTGAGTATATATGACAGGATTACGCTCAGTCTTGATTTGTTTCTCTCTACTGAGGGAAACGCAGCCCGACAGGAGATAAATACGGTTGGGTTCAGTCCTGAATGGAGCTGGGGTAAACTTTATTACGGAGATTTTACTATGGCTATGTCCAAGTTTACCTTAACCGATGTAAAGATAAACGGATATGGAATAGACTTATTCCCCGGTGCATTTAAGTTACAGTTAGTAAGCGGAAAAACCCAGAGAGCATTGCCTCTGGAAAACTCCACCTCTGTGTATGAAAGAACCTTGTACGGCGGTAAAATAGGCTTCGGGGAAGAAAGCGGTTCCCACTTTCACCTGAACTTTGTGCGCAGTTATGATGACAGGAATTCTCTTTCCCGTGATATATTCAGAAAAGTAGATACCGTTGCCACCAGTCAGGGGCTGAGAATCGATACCAGTTATGTGGGTACCAAGCCGCAGGAGAACATGATAATAGGCAGCAACTGGGGACTGGACCTGTTCAGCAGTACTATAAAAATAAAGACAGAAGCATCGCTGAGTTTATTTACTGCAGATATGTATAGTGAAGCAGTGCAGAATAATGATATCCCCGAAGAACTCGGACAGTATTTTACCCCCCGTATTACCTCTAGTGCTGATGGTGCTGTTGAAACTGAAATGCAGATAAATACCAAATATGTTAATCTGAAAAGCGGATATACATTGGTTGGTCCGGGATACACATCAATGGGTATGGGCTCGCTGATTAACGACCGGCAGATAATAACCGGAGCCGTGGGACTGAATCTGTTCTCAGGCGGGTTGAACATACAGACAAACTTCCAGAGGCATAATGACAACACTGCGAACCAGAAATTATTTACTCTGGAAAGAAATCTTATCTCATTTGTGGTTGCAATGCGGCCGTGGAAACCGCTTTCTGTAACAGTATTGTCAAACTCCAATATCATGTCAAATAATGCAACCAATGATACATTAAAAGTGGATAACACAAATTCCACTTTAGGAGTAAGTTCATCACTGAATTTTCCTGCTTTTTCTGTTGACCACGTTCTTACGGCAAGCTACACGGGAGTAACCAACAGCAACAAGAATAAAATCCGCGGCAATAACGAAGTAACAGCTACCAATATTAACATTGGATTTAACACTACGTACAGCAAGACGCTCTCATCGTCAATAGGTTTGGCGTTGAGCTCTGTTGATTTAGGTCCCGTGCTTGGTTCAAGCTCAACACAAACCTACAACGGAAGATTAAGCCACAAGGCATTTGACAGCAAGCTGACAAACTCACTGA
>CAYYJL010000092.1:0-8197 GCA_964472245.1 uncultured Ignavibacteriaceae bacterium
AGCATTATCCCGGCGGCTGGCCTGTCTTAACGCTGCTTAAACCTATCATATCTTCAATAATCCCCGGAAATGCCTTCGGATATATAATTACCTTTGGCCTGGCAGCACCGCTTGCACTTTACCGGGGTCCGTTGAATGTGTGGGGAATGGGTTACGGTATAGCAGCTATTCTTTTGGCAAGCGGGATGAATCCCGGTGCAATTATGGGTTTACTTCTGGCAGTGGGACAGATTCAGGGTATCAGTGACCCGACAAACACGCAGAACGTATGGCTTGCTAACGAGATGAGAGTGGAGGTGCAGAAGATATTATGGAATACTATCCCCTATACCTGGCTTATGGCTGTTTTAGGTTTAATTGCTGCTTCACTTATATATTACTGAGCAGAGAGACAAAATGAATTTCAGAAAAAGATATATACCTTTACATGCGTAAGATAAAGATAGGAATTGACGTTGGCGGGACCTTCACTCACGCAGTGGCAGTAGATTTAGCCGATTACCGCATTGTTGGTAAATCATGTGTACCAACTACACATACATCAGAAAATGGTGTGGCAGAGGGTGTTGTCAGTTCTATGCTGACGCTGCTCAGGGAGTCACATATCCTGGCTGATGAAGTTTCCCTGATAGCTCATTCAACAACGCAGGCAACCAATGCGCTCTTGGAAGGTGATGTTGCCAAAGTTGGTATCATTGGGATGGGAAAAGGATTTGAAGGGAGAATCTCCAGGAGACAAAGCAATACCGGTGATATTGAGCTTTCCCCCGGTAAATTCCTGAAGACCGCATATACCTATATTGATACCGGGACCTCCGGCTGGAAAGATTCCATTCCGCTCGCAATAAAAAACCTCGTAAAAGAAGGTGCTGAGGTAATAGTTGCAAGTGAGGCATTTGGTGTGGATGAGCCGAAAAACGAGGAGTTTGTTGCCGGCGTAGCTGACCAATTAGGTTTTCTCAGCACAGCCGCAGCCAGGATATCCAAACTATACGGGTTAAGAGTCCGCACCAAAACAGCAGTGATTAATGCCAGCATGATGCCGAAAATGCTTGAAACTGCCAACTTGACCGAAAAAGCAGTCAGGGAAAGCGGTATAAAAGCGCCCCTCATGGTAATGAGATCAGACGGCGGAATAATGGATATCAATGAAATGCGGAGAAGGCCCATCCTTACCATGCTTTCCGGTCCTGCTGCGGGCGTTGCAGCAGCTCTTATGTATGTTAAAATTTCTGATGGTGTATTCCTGGAGGTGGGCGGAACATCAACCGATATATCCGTCATAAAAAATGGAAAACCCCAGGTAAAAAGTGCACAAATCGGCAAAAACAGACTATTCCTGAGAACCCTTGATGTTAGAACATTGGGCATTGCTGGCGGCTCCGTTCCAAGAACCGACGGAAAAACAATTATTGATGTTGGACCCAGATCCGCTCACATCGCTAAACTTCACTATGTGTCCTATGCAGCCGAAGCTGATTTTACAGATATAAAAATTGAAAAAGTTAAGCCGCTTGAAGGAGATCCTGCTGACTATCTGGCAATCAGAACAAATAATACCGATGATAAACGTTACACCATCACGCCTACGGGCGCTTCCTATTATCTTGGATTGGTGAAGGAAGCAGGCCATGGGTTGGCTAATCTCCAAAAAATTAAAGATGCTCTGACTTCCCTCTCTAAAATCTTTAATAAATCCGGAGACGAAATTGCAGAACGAATTTTAACACTGTCTGCCGAAAAAATTAAACCGGTCATTGAACGGCTTGTACGTGAATATAAAATTGATAAGGAAATGCTCCGGTTTGTGGGCGGCGGCGGCGGCGCCTCCGCAATTGTTCCATTCACCGCAAACTATATGAAAGTGGAGCATACGATTGCAGAAAATAGCGAGGTTATCTCCGCAATTGGAGCAGCCCTGGGAATCATACGGGACTCGGTAGAACGGAACATCATCAACCCTACAGAAGCAGATTTAATGAATTTGCGCCAACAAGCAGTTGATTCTGTTTTAAGAATGGGAGCAAATCCCGATACTATTGAAGTGAATATTGAAATTGATAACCAAAATAAAAAGGTCATCGCCACTGCACAGGGATCAAGTGAACTGCGTACTAAGGAGTTAGGGGCTAAATACCTTAAAGAGAATGAGTTACGGCAAATCAGCTCACAGAGTTTTAAGTGTAAACCTGAGGATGTTATACTCGCCGGGGAGACGGAATTTTTATCAGTCTATACTTTTGCGAAACCAAAAACAAGGTTTTTAGGACTGACCAGGCACGTTGCTCCCTCGGTTAGAGTAGTTGACAAGGAGGGCACCATACGTCTTCAGGTAAGCGACGCTGAAGTAAAAGCAGTCCCATGCTCCGCTCTCAAAGGTACAATACAAACTATCATCTCTGCTTACACGACCTTTGGAGATGCGGGAGCATTACTCCCTGATATTTTTGTTTTATACTCCGGCAAAATTTTGGACTTAACGGGTTTGATGGTAGACTCCCAACTCATCTCGGTCGCGGAAATGGAGCTGCGGAATACTCCTCCGGAACAAAAAATTGTAATCATTTCGTCGGCGAAAAAATGAGAGCATCTGAGGTATTTGAACGGATAAAAGGAGGATTAATCGTATCCTGCCAGGCAGAAGAGGGTGACCCCTTCAATTCGCCGGAGGGCGTGACGATGTTTGCAAAAGCCGCCAAAGCCGGTGGTGCCGCTGCTATACGTTCCCGCGATATTGATAAAACCACTGCGATTGTGCAGGAAATCGGGCTGCCTGTTATCGGACTTACAAAAAGTAAATTCCCTGACGGCTCAGTACGTATAACCGGTTCATTCCGGGAAGTTGAAGCGATACTCTCAACGGGAATTGACATCGTTGCGATTGACGGAACTGCCAGACTCCGGGAGGGATTATCCGGACACGATTTTATAAAAGAAGTCAAAAAGCGCTATAACTGTGCGGTAATGGCTGATATCGCAACGCTTGAAGAAGCCCTGGCTTGTTACGATTGCGGAGTTGATTGTGTTTCAACCACCCTGAGCGGCTATACGCCGGAAACATTTCATCTTAAAACGGAAGAGCCGGATTTCAAATTGGTGGAAGCATTATTAAATTCCCGGATTTCTTGCCCAATTATTGCAGAAGGACGTATAAATACTCCCCAATTTGCTCAAAAAATGATATCTTTGGGAGTGCATGCAATTGTTGTTGGAACAGCCATTACCAGGCCAAGAATTGTTACATCCTGGTTTGCAGACGCAATTAAACAAAATGTAAAACAATAGAAGGAACATCCATATTTATTCGATTAATTTTGGAACGGACGGTTGGCGGGGGCTTATTGATAAAGAAGTTAATGCCGCAAATGTGGCTAAGGTTGCTCAGGCATTTGCCAGCTATCTCATCTCCGTAAGTAATGAAAAAGATTCGCTAAAAGTAGCCATAGGTTACGATGGCAGGCAGTATTCAAAGGAATTTGCAACTTTGTTTGCCAGAGTGCTGTCGGGTAATAACATTCAAACATATCTTTCTGAAAAAACCGGACCCACTCCCGTGGTTTCCTATTATGTTAAGAATAAAAGAATGAATGCTGGTGTTATGATTACCGCCAGCCATAACCCGGCTAAATACAATGGAATAAAATTTAAAGGGAGTTACGGCGGTCCGTTTAATACTAATGAGACTTTGAAAGTTGAAGGCCTCATTGGGCACGATTTAATCCAGGCAAATGAGGAAAATCTTCATCTGGTAGATTTGCGTTCAGTGTATTATGCTAATCTTAAGAGAATAATTGATTTTGATCTCATTAAGGAATCCGGCATTAAACCCCTTATGGATTCTATGGGAGGCGCCGGCCAGCAAATAATTGAATCAATACTGGAAGAGTTTGATATTTCCTCCAAAACCATATATAAATTAGCAGAGCCCGATTTTAGTGGCAGGCATGCGGAACCACTCCCGCAGAACCTCACTCCCCTCTCAGATGAATTACAAAAAGGCGGGTTTGCGCTCGGCCTTGCAACCGACGGTGATGCAGACCGCCTTGGCGTGATGATGGAAACCGGTGAATGGCTCAGTGCCCAGGAAACAATCCTGTTATTAGCCGATTATCTTGTCAATGTAAAAAAGTTATCCGGACATATCGTAAAAACTGCAACGGTTTCCAATAAATTAAATGCTTTTGCTTCCGATAAAAGAAAAGTTATAACGGTTCAGGTAGGATTTAAGTATATATGCGATGAAATGTTGAAGGATAATGTTCTGTTTGGTGCGGAGGAAAGCGGCGGATTTGGATATTCATTCCATTTGCCGGAGCGCGATGGAATTCTTTCCGGCTTACTTTTCATTGAGATGTTAGCCGCATCCGGATATAAGACTCTTTCTGAATACGTAGCAGCTAAAAGAACCCATTACGGCAGGATATACTATGACCGCATTGATGTAAAATATGAGCAGGAAAACAGGAACATGCTGCTCCCCGGTCTTTCAGAAAAGCCGCCGGCAGCCGTTGGTAATTTTGGTGTTACAGATGTTGAGAAGTATATGAGCAGCCGTGATGTTATTAACGGTCTTAAGTTTCAGCTTGATGGAGAAAACCGATGGCTGATGATACGAAGTTCCGAAACTGAGCCAATGCTTCGCCTTTATGCTGAAGGAGCGGATGATGCCGAAGTTGCTGCTCTGCTGGAGGCAGGTAAAAAACTATTGTTTGAATTCAAATAAACTGATCTGATGAAAAAAAAGAATTTTGCCAACGGATACGGTAAGTTTTCCGATGATTACAGAGAATATATAATAACTAATCCACGCACCCCCCGCCCCTGGTTTAATTATATGTGGAATGAGCGATATGGCGGGTTAATCTCTCACACAGGCGGCGGCTTTAGCTTTCTGGATTCACCGCGGGATAACCGGTTAACGAGGATGAGATATAACTGTCTCCCCTGGGACCGGCCTGGCAGATACGTAATGATACGGGATAAAAAATCCGGCAAATACTGGTCTTTAAGCTGGGCACCAACCATTGATGTTAAGTATAAAAGCTATGAGTGCCGTCATGGGATGGGATATACTTCCGTTACCACTGAGTATGAAAAAATCCGCGGAGAAATTACATATTTTGTTCCTAAGGATTTCAACGGAGAAATCTGGAAGGTAAAACTTACCAACACGGGAAGCAGTTCCCGCTCGCTCAGTATATTTGGTTTTACTGAATTGATGATGGGTAATGCCCTTAATGATATTATCAATCAGCCGAACGATAAACATTTTACCGATATACATTATAACAAAAAAAATAAAGCTCTTGTTGCAACCCGGCGTTATTGGGTGCTGAACAAACGTGTCTCCGTGGAACAACCCAATCTTGAATGGGGGCATTATCTCCTGTTTACATCCACGCTTCCGGTAAGCGGATTTGATTCCTCGCTGGATGCATTTATAGGTAAATGGAGATCCGAGGCAAATCCTGTCGCTATCGAAACGGACACCATGTCCAATACAGAGATAACGGCCGGCGATCCGGTTGCTGCACTCAAGTCAGAACTTACACTCAAGCCGGGTGAATCTAAAGAGTTCTCCTTTGTTATATATATTCAGGATAAAACGCCTGAGGACCCCTTTACAGGATTAGATTGGAAGGATATACGCAATCAGTCCAAGATCAATAAAAAGTTTACCGAACTTAAAAAATGGTGGGATAATTATCTCTCCCATTTTTCAATCAAATCCCCTGATGAAGATGTAAATACCATGCTGAACGTGTGGAATCAGTATCAGGCAGCGGTAACTTTTGATATGGCGAGGAATTCAGGTTATTACCACGGCGGGCTGCTCTTCGGCACAGGAATGCGCGATCAGTTTCAGGATATACTGGGTGTTGTCATTGCCGAGCCGGAACGGGTTAGAAAAAGATTGCTTAATGCCCTCCGCTTCCAATTTGCAGATGGCTCCACTCTTCATAATTTCTTTAAATTGACCGACTGGGGTGAAAGGACAAATCACAGCGATACTCCCCTTTGGGTGCCCTTTGGTATCATTGAGTATCTGAATGAAACCGGCGATGTTTCCATATTAGATGAAGATGTACCATTTTATGACGGTACCAGCGCAAATGTATATGAACATCTGAAACGGGCAGTTGACTTTGCTATTTCCGCCACTACGGAAAGAGGAATTCCCAAAATCATGACTGGTGACTGGAATGATACCCTGGATAAGGTAGGACCAAAAGGCAGGGGTGAAACGGTTTGGGGCGGTTTCTTCCTCGGATATATTATTGCAAAATCTTTTGAACTGCTTAAATTTAAACATGATTTTGAAACTCATGCCCGCTGGCACTCAAAATATGATCAGCTGGGGTCTGTCATAAACTCTGTTGCATGGGATGGCAAATGGTATATACGCGCCTTTAAGGATGACGGAGAGCCATTGGGAAGCCACACTGCTACGCAAGGTAAAATTTTTATTAATGCACAGACATGGTCTGTTATTTCCGGATTAGCCCCCAAAGAGCGTGGTGACAGTGCACTTGAATCAGTAGTAAAACTATTAGAACGCCCTAATGGTATTCAGATCTGCTGGCCTTCATATACATCGGTTGAAGAAGACGTTGGTCTTATCAGCAGGTGTGTGCCCGGGAAAAAAGAGAATGGTGCAATTTTTAACCATGCATCATCCTGGTTTGTTCTTGCATCCTTCCTGAATGGAGATACCGAAAAAGCTTACGATATCTACCGCAGAATGCTGCCTCCTAATTCTTCTGCGAGGATAGACCGGTATGAGGTTGAACCGTATGTCTTTGCAGAGTACGTGACAAGTCCTGATCATCCCACAGAAGGACAGGCAAGCCACAGTTGGTTGACCGGTACAGCGGTTTGGATGCTGCGTAACGGTATGGATCAGCTCGCCGGCTTTAAAACCTCCCTTAACGGAATAAAAGTTGAACCATCTGTTCCCGCATCATGGAACGAGTTTTCTGCAGTGAGGAAGTTCCGGGGGAAAACCATCAAGCTGAACTATAAAAAAGCTGTAAAAGGTGAAAAGGAATCAATCAAAGTAAACGGTAAATCCGTTGATGAAGTTTTTATTGATGTTGAAAAGTTTTCAGGCGATACGATTACGGTGGAAATAGTTCGCTGAATAAACGATTCAGCTAGCTGATACAACGAATAATGTTCAAACACCCGGCTTATTTGACATTTGATCGGAAATTTTGTTAATTACATGAAATAGATTGAACAAGTCAGGAATCCCAGGTGTTGCATGAACTCCAAACTACAAAGTTTTTTGTTCGAGTCGGGTTTACAACCCGGGCAGCATGTGGTTGTTCATGGCGCTTTTTCTAAAATAAAACCTGCTTTGGGAATAGAAACACCTGATGCGTTTTTGTTTGCACTGCAGGAGCATCTGACCGACTCCGGTTCACTAATCATACCTGCTTTTACCTATTGTTATAAGGGTAAATCCCCTCAAGAAAAATTTAATGCGGAAACCAGTGCTTCCAAGACAGGTATCATTTCTGAAGTATTCCGTAAATTGGAAGGAGTAAAACGGACACACAGCCCCACACATTCGTTTGCCATCTGGGGTGCGTTTAACAGTCTCGTCCAAAATAATATATCCCCTGAAAGCCCTTTGGGGTGGGGTTCTCCCCTGTCATATTTACTCGGTACAAAAGATTCATATATACTGCTTGCCGGCACAGATTTTTCCTCCATGAGTTTTATACATTTTTTGGAAGTATATTTCAGAATTGAATATGTAAATTATTTCCCCTGGTGTCACCTTAATATTGAACCGGTGGGGCTATCGGATGAAGGAGAACAGAGATTGGTTGAGGTGCCCGGCTGCAGTAAGTCATTTACCAATCTTGAACTTGCACTTGAGGATGAAGGATACTTTTTACCTAAAGAGTTTAACGGAATGCAATATAAACTGATTAACGTCAGGGGGTTACTATTCTTTTCTACCGTCTTTATCCAAGACCACTACCGTTCACTACTTTGTATTGAACCCGAATGCAAACCATGTACCTTCCGCAGAATGAAAATGAAAGAATCAGAAAACTAAATGGGTATTTCCCTTAACGTCGACAAATTTGGTCAGTGGAAACTATTCACTTTCACCGTGGAAAAAACCGGATACCGATTTAGCATTTGTGAATATGGAGCCACGATCACTGAATTTTCCCGCAGC
>CAYYJL010000093.1:0-8189 GCA_964472245.1 uncultured Ignavibacteriaceae bacterium
AACCGGCATCGGTTGTTTTCAAAAAGTATATAGGGGAAAGTGAATTCCTTTGCAGTGATACATATCCTGTGTCCGTCGTGGGGAACTGTATCTTCCAGCACCACTCACCGGTTCTTGCGGTCACAATCTGCGGGGTCCAGGTTTCACCGCCGTCTGATGTATATAAAACAATTCCGCTGGAGTTTGTATGGTTCGTGTTGGTAAGCCCCACAACCCAACCCTGCATCGCATTCCGGAAGTATACATCTATTAATCCCCCTGCATAGGAGTTCATATCTTTGGCAGTCCATGTGGCACCGCGGTCTGTCGTTTTATAAAACCATGCCGGCCCGCGCACCCTGCCTACACCCACTATCACGGAATCATTAATTGCCTGCATTCCGCAGAATCCCCTTTTAATATTGCTGCTGCTCAACTGCGGCTCAACCACCCAGGAGGTTCCTCCGGTGGATGTTTTGTACAATATATTAGTATCAACCGAAGATGTGTTATTCGGATCACCCCATCCTAATGCACCCGCATACCCGTGCAGTGAATCAAAAAATGCGACTGACCTGAAATGAGTGGAACTCCCCTTATCCAGAAGCTTTACCCAGGCAGCTCCGCCGTTAGTTGTCCTGTGGATTTGCCCCACGCCGTTAACAGCCCAGCCGACATTTTCATTCAGAAAAAAGCCGTCATTATTGCGTGAGGATGGACTGGGCAGAAACGCTGTCTTTTCCCACGAGCCGCCCCCCTGGGCTAAAAGTGATATTGATAAAACGAAAGCAAAGAACAAGAGACCAAAAGAACGCATGAATTTTTTTCCGGGATTAATTCTCATTTATTTTAAGCCCTCCAATTTAAGGATTTACCCCGAGAAATTGCCCATTTTTCATGGCTTTTAACACCCTGGGTGGAATCCCCGTCACAGGGATAGTTTTTATGTATGCTTAGTATGTTTGATTAAATATTCCACATAGCAAGCTGTATTATTTTATTGAATCCCGTTCCGGTAACCAATAAGTTTAAATGGACATTTTTTAATAGTTTTAGAATCAACATGCTGCGGGCAGTTGCCGCTGCTCCCGCACTATATATACCGGATATACCTATGATACGATATGCTTTTACTCTCATCATTGCCATTCATGCTCTGCTTCATCTGCTCGGATTTTTGAAGGCCTTCGAATTCGCCAGGATAGAGCAATTACTCATCCCCATTTCAAAACAGAACGGCATCCTTTGGCTCGCTGCATGTTTACTGCTGCTTGCAGCATCAGCCGGGTTTGCACTCCGCTATCCCGCATGGTGGATGATAGCAATACCTGCGATTCTTCTCTCACAGTACCTTATCATTCTCAGCTGGAAAGATGCCGGCTACGGTACTATCCCCAACATACTCTTTCTCCTTGTTGCAGTTATTGCCGCAGCAGAGTGGAGTTTTATCCGGGATTTTGAATCTGAAAAAGCAAGGATGTATTCCGCACCGCAGACCGCTCCTTCAGTCATTCACCAACAAGATATCATGCACCTGCCGGAACCCGTCCGCAAATGGATGATGCGCTCCGGTGCGGTTGGCAGGGAATCAGCCATCTCAGTATATATAGAACAAACAGGCAGCATGATTACTGAACCGGGCGGCAGCACAATGGAGTTCACTGCCTCGCAATATTTCCGTAATGATATACCGGGCTTTGTCTGGCTTGCTGATGTTTCCATGAATCCCCTCATGTTCCTTTCCGGCAGGGATACATATTACAACGGTCATGGACGCATGTTGATTAAATTCTTCTCCCTCTTTTCAGTTGTGGATGCCGCAGGTGAGCAGATTGATCAGGGTACCATGCTCCGTTACATGGGTGAAAGCTGCTGGTTCCCCTCCTTTGCACTTTCTCCGTATGTTACCTGGCAGCAGATAGATTCAAATTCAGCCAGGATGATATTCACATACAAAGGTAAATCCGCTGAAGGTATATATACGTTCACCGAAGATGGGGATTTCTCCTCCTTTGAAGCGATGAGGTATTATACCCGCAAGGAAGGGGCAACCCTGGAGCGCTGGCATATTTCTGTGGATAAGGATGGCTACCGCACCTTTGACGGACTCCGCATCCCCGCAAAACTTTCCGTCACCTGGAAGCTCAGCACCGGCGATTTCACCTGGCTGCATCTTGTTATTACTCATCTCCGGTGCAACCCGGGGAAAGGGGACAAGAATAACGACTGATTTTGTGCAGTTTATAGGTCAGATTTAACCATTCAAAACAATTTTTGTAAATGTACTTTATCAAATACTGATATTTAATCAGTATAACTATTCACTTTTTTAGTCTAAAGTATGAAACAAATGCTTCTTTCTTTTCTTCTCTGCAGTGTAATGTTATTTTCTTCGACGCTCAGGGTGCCGGCGGATTACTCCACCATACAGTCGGCTATAAATGCTTCGGCTCACGGCGATACTGTTCTTGTCTCTCCGGGCAGGTATTATGAAAACATTATCTTTGGAGGTAAAAACATCACCGTGGCCAGTTTATTTCTTACCACGGGCAATCTGCAATATATATCTGCAACCATTATAGATGGGAGCACACCGGCTCATGCAGATTCGGCAAGCTGCGTACGCATTGTTAACGGAGAAACCCGTGAGGCAAAACTTATCGGCTTTACCCTCACCAAAGGGAAAGGAACTCGCTGGCTTGATGAACATGGTGCGGGTTACTATTATGAAGGAGGCGGAATACTGATTACCCTGGCTTCCCCGCAGATTGGATTTAACATCATTACTGACAACGAAGCAATCCGCAGAACTTCCGGAACGCAGAGTGCCGGTGGCGGCGGTATACGCATTGGCGACGGCTCACCCCTTATATTTAACAATATCATTATGTATAACCGCGGTATGTACGGCGGCGGTATTGTTTCCAATTATGCAGACCCTGTCATCCGCAACAATATCATTGCACACAACCGTGTCTATCAGGCCGTAGCTAATGCAGCAACATTTGGCGGCGGCGGAGTTTGGATGTTGGGGACAAACACCCGCGTCTTTTTGGAAAACAATACTATAGTATATAATTCGGCTGCAGGCGGCGGTTCCCAAACTGCAGGCAGAGGGGGTGGAATCCTTGCCTGGGGAACGGCGGCATCAGTCCGCAATAACATAGTGTACGGCAATACACAGTCTTCCGGTTCCCAGTTTTATATGCTTAACTTCTCCGATTCTGTTGTGTACAACCTTGTTCAGGGAGGTGTATCCGGTCTCGGAAATATAAATGTGCTTCCGCTGATGGATTCACTTACTTTTGTTCTTAATTCTCTTTCCCCTTGTATAGATGCAGGTGATACTGCTGCAGTATATAACGACAGGGAAAATCCGGCACAGCCCGGTCTTGCATTGTTCCCCTCGCTGAGTACTGTGCGTAACGATATGGGTGCATTCGGCGGACCCGGTGCGCGTCAGCTTGCAGATATTCCTGTAAGCACAAAGGAGCAGACTTCATCAGCACCGCCGGCAGAATTTGTTCTTAAGGCAAACTATCCAAACCCTTTTAATCCGGTTACTACAATCCGGTACACAATCCCCGCTGCAGGCGTGGTAAAGGTTTCTGTATATAATGTGCTTGGCAATCTTGTATCCGTTGCTGTTGAAGAATTTAAACAACCCGGCGAGTACGAATTCAAATACAATGCCTCGGCACTCCCCAGCGGAACTTATTTTTATGAACTGACCTCCGGCAGCCACCGGTCCATCAAAAAGATGATTCTTCTCAAGTAACGGCAATTGTAGCAATATAAATTAGTCCGTAAAACGTAACTCTTTCATTTGCACACAAGGGCTTCCCGGTTGTAAATTGAAAAGTCTGTTTTTTGATTACCGGAAGCCGGTTCATCCCGGCTGCTGAATCATTAGTTTGTCTCTATGTTCTTCTTTACTTTAGGAGTCTCATGGATAATACCCGTGTTTACAGAATGTTTTTTGCAAGTGTGTATCCGCATTATATAACAAAAGCAGAAAAGAAGGGGCGTACCAAAGCAGAGGTGGACGAAATTATTTTCTGGCTTACAGGATACGATCAGAAATCGCT
Organism: uncultured Ignavibacteriaceae bacterium; assembly: GCA_964472245.1. Classification (GTDB taxonomy): domain Bacteria; phylum Bacteroidota; class Ignavibacteria; order Ignavibacteriales; family Ignavibacteriaceae; genus H2-BAC3. Next base: position 4,068 of record CAYYJL010000093.1, read on the forward strand.
TAAAAAAATACTGGATGACAAGACAGATTTTGAAACCTTCTTTAACGAAGCACCCAGGATGAATCCAAACGCTTCCAAAATCACCGGTGTAATCTGCGGATACCGCGTAGAGGAGATTGAGGATAAAATTATGCAGCAGGTACGTTATCTGGATAAACTCATTGATGAACTGGCAAAGGGCAGAAAAATGGAAAAGATTTTACGTCAATAAGGTTTTACCCTGCTCGTATTGTTCCTATTCAGTGTAAAATCACCCTTTCGGGTTGTATTTTTTCCTGAATAGCGCCCTAATTTCCCAATGTTCTTTTGCCCTGATTTCCTTAAAAAATATAATATTAACTGCCGGAATTTATCTTTTAATCTGAAATAATGATTTATTAATAATTGCGCTATGTAAATTAAGGGATAAGGTTGTATATTAACCACTCGATAAAATAAATTTTACTGAGTCTTTTTCCCAAATAAACTGACAGTGATGGCAAAAACTCTCAAACTTGTACACAGCGTGAAGTCGCTGCGGGAGCATATTTTTGAAATCCTGGGTGATTTCAGAAAATTCGCTTCCTATCATCCTTATATATATGAGATATCAGACCCTGAGTTGTCTTCTCAGGATAGTGCTGTTTTCCGTGTTAAGGAAAAGATCCGCCTTCTTGGTATTATCCCGTTTACTTCCGCTTATCCGGTTCGTGTCTCCATTTTCCCGGCAGAAAACAGAGTGATGTACGAATCCACTTTTTTAAAGCGGCTTAGTATTACTATTGAATTTCTGCTCGTGCAAATTCCCGGCACTGAAAGGGTAACCATAGAGGAAACCATCATACTGAATGCGCCCCCGTTATTTTCCTTACCCGTGTTTAGTATTATTAAATCCGCACACAATACTTTGTTCCTGGAAATGTCTGCTTCGTTGAAGTCGGATTTTTACGGCATCAATAAACTGAAATAAGTTCTGCGGGGTTTATCCCTGTGCAGCTGCCATTTTCCTGATAAAAATTAGCCCGTATATATTCAGCACAAGAAGCAGTATTTCGTTTTCGTATGCATCATGTTTGTGTACGTTTATTTCATATTCATCTGCAAAATAGCGCAGGCGGAAGCGTTGTTTTATTTCAAATACATCTTCTCCGTTTTTATCCTTTAATACATACGTGCGGCTGAATATCCCTTTCCGCTTCATCACAAAAATCTGTCCGCCCGGTACGGTGATATCCAGGGACATGCCAAACCGCATTACCAAATTCCCTGCCTCTGCGCCCTCTTTCAACAATATAATCGTCCGCCGGAACACTCCTTTCTTCTCCAGGACATAATGTTCGCGGCTCCGGATAAGTATTTCAGCAGTAAAACCCATCCAGCCGGATAGCGTCAGCTTCGCCGCCTCTATCCCGTTCTCCATCAGAACATAGGTTCTCCTGTCTAAGGTTTCAACGGTATATTTTTTCTTGTGTTCCATATTTCGCTGCCGGGTATTTACATTGAGAAATTGTTTCCCTAAAAGATAAGAAAGTTTCTTCTGAAAACTGCTTTATCAAATCGCTGCGATTTTATTCACGATATCCCGCACGGCTTAATTGGAAAATCTGCTTTCCATATTTTTCCTGTGCATCAGATTATAGGAACAGAACGGGATAATTTTTTTATCCGGTGTTGCATAATGTATGCAGCAACGCTCCACTTTTTCGCAGTCATAATTGTTCGGGTCAGAGGTGTGTTCAAATCCCACAAGCAGAACATTATCCTCATGGAATTTTTGTATCGCACGCTCGGATCCTTCCAGAAAAATTTCCGTAAGCGTTTTAATCATCTTTCCGCTCAGTTTGTAACTCTCTCTACGGATAAGTTTAGGCAGCGTCTTCAGCAGTTTGCCCGCGACTTCAGTTTTGGAAAGAGAAGTAAGCCCATTAACAAATTTTCTCAGTTCTTCCAGATCTATTAACTTGTTAAGCGATATCAGCTGATTATCATTTTTTATAAAATATGATACAGCAAAACATGCAGGATGTATACTCAACTCTATTATATCTTTTCTTTCATGCAGCCGCTTGAATGCTTCCAGAAAATCCCGCACCCAAATGGTGGAATAGAAATCATCTTTCTCTATAGTATTATTAAAGCTCTTTGAAAGCCAGTCTATTCCCTCTGCATTGGTTATTCTCTTGGCAAGTATCTCCTTGTTCTTTATTGTCCCCACAAAACCTATCGGCTGAAACAATACTCCTTTTACCGTCTCTATATTAGCGGATGCAAAACGGACTATCTCACCTATCTGATGATCATTAATACCTTTTGCTATGGTAGGAACCAGAACAGTGACGGGATATTTGACGGGAGAATTTTTTATGTTTTCTATCGCTTGTAATTTAACAGGCAGCAAGTCTATCCCGCGCAGTGCCTGATACGGCTCAGGTGTTACTCCGTCAAACTGCAGATATATAATATCAACTTCAGCATCGGCAAGTGTTTTATGATAACCGGGATCCTGCGCAAGTTTTTTGCCGTTTGTAGCAACAATGATAAACTTAAATCCCTTCTCATGTGCCATTCTGCATATATCCGGAAAATCCTCCCTGATCGTCGGCTCGCCTCCGCTGAACAGCACGATAGGGCACGGCGGTTCACACCTAAGAAGTGTATCCATCATATCGCTGATCATTTCCATTGTGGGTTCATACTTTGCACGGGATGAGTTGCACCCGGCAAAACAGACGGTGCAGTCCAGATTGCAGCGGTTGGTTACGTCTATAATCCCGATAACGGGACTGCTTTTATGATGATTACACAAGCCGCAGTCACGTGCACAGTTCCCCTGATATTCGCTGAGCGGATTCTCAACCCCCTTACCTGTGGTAAAATCTTTCATAAACCTGTCATACAGATTTGCATCACCGTAATACAGATCCTCAAAATCACCATGCTCCGCACAGTTTTTAACCATAAACATTTTATCGTCACGGCGGATAAGATCGGCTGGAATTTGTTGCAGGCAAACGGGACAGAGTGAACGGGTTGTGCGGATAACGGACATAGCTTTCCTTTATTAAAGGGTTATTTGAATAATACCCTTCTCAATTCCACACGGACAAAAATAGGAAATTCCCCGGTCATGTAAAAAATATCCACCAAAAATGTTAAAAAAAATTACATCCCTAGCGGAATGTTTATTATTTCAACAATACCATCGGTTTGGTTAGGTATCTGCCGTTAACGCCCAGACGCATATAATATATACCGGAGGATAACGATGCACCGGAAAAAGCAGTTTCAAATGTTCCCGCCGGTTTGATTTCATTCACCAGCAGTGCAACTTCCTGTCCGATACTGTTATATATGGCCAACCGGACAGTACTTTCATTCTGAAGTGCATAGCGGATGATGGTTTGGGAATTAAACGGATTCGGATAATTCTGCTCTAAGTTAAAGTCATATACCGCAAGAAGTTTTTCTTTAACGGATGTGGGCAGACCCTTATATATAATCCTGAATGCATCCGCAGCCACCATACCGTTTCCTGTATCTGCAACGGTAATTTGTATCTCTCCGGGATTCTGCAGCGTGAGCGCACCAAGATAGTTCCATGCACCATGACCAAATTTCTGACTGACAATTTTTTCCTTTATCATGCCTCCGCCGGTCATGCTAATTTTTGTGTTGGATGCAAAACCCGTGTTCACCGGCCACCATCCGTATATATCGTAATCTCCCGCCTCAATGGAACCTGAGTTATACTGCATCGGTCCGGATGAGCTGCCGGGTGCGGAATACTGATAGTTATCTCCAAAAAAGTCTGTACCTGTGGTATCACCTGTCCAGAACGAAGGCACCTGATCATTATCTAAAACCATATGTTTCGGATGCGAGATTTTCAGATACTCTGCTATTGAAAACAATGTGCGTTCGCCGATATACTCCAGATTTTCATTCGTTACCAGCTCTCCGGATGAATAATAATCATACGGTGTTTCATATGTGAGTGCCATAATCTTTTCTCCCCAGTTCCGCCACTGCCACCCTTCCGGAAAAGTCATCGAAAGGTTTGAGAAGCTGTAATCGTTATATACAAAGTACGGGTTATCTGAAATATTGATATTGGAAAACTGCATCTCCTGCCTGAAGAAGCGG
>CAYYJL010000094.1:0-8076 GCA_964472245.1 uncultured Ignavibacteriaceae bacterium
TATAACAAAAAATGATAAGTTAACTGATTACTCTGTCTCATTGCTTCGTAAAAATGTCTTTTATCTGTTTACTCTTCAGTATCTTGATAAAAATACGAACACAATAAAAGCTAAATATAACGGTGATTTAAGTAAATTTGTGAATGAATTTACCGTAACGGGTAATATCATGGAGGATTTCCTGGCATTTGCAGCTGAAAAGGAAGTCAAGATGATAGATGAAGATTATAAAAAAGACCGTGAATATATAGCAGCGCGGCTTAAGGCACAAATTGCCAGATCCTTCTGGAAAAATGAAGGTTGGTATTCTGTTATTGTATCACAGGATCAGCAGGTTAAAAAAGCCCTGACTTTATTTGAAAAAGCTAAGGAAATTGCTAACCTGAAATAATGAAAGTCCGGATATTCTTCGCTTTAATCCTGTTCTTTTTGACAGGATACAGGGGCGGGTCATTTGAATATAATGAAGCAGCCGCTCAAAATAATTCACCAAAACTGTTACCCGGTGAAGAAATCCGTTATTTAGTACGGTACGGGTTTATAAAACTTGGTGAGATCCGGTTGAAGGTTCTTTCTAAAAAGGATATTAACGGAAAAACTATTTATAGTACTATCGGATATATAGATTCCTATCCGGGACTCCCTTTTGTGGATTTGCATCAGATTTACGAAAGCAAGGTGAATGAAAATTTCTTCTCTGCCTACTTTAAGGGAACAGTGCGTAAAGAAAAATATACTACATTCACAGAATATCTTTTTGATTACCCGAAAAAAACGGTGAAGGTGAAAAAGGGGAAAGTTACTCCTTTTGAAATGTGGACCGATACCTCAGGAGTTGCGGAAACAGAGTATCATGACGGATTATCAATATTTTACTGGGCCCGGATGAATCTGGGGAGGGAGCACTCGATCAAGGTTCCCTGTTTTGTGAATGAACAGAAGGTATCCGCCTCAGTCAACTTTTATACGAAGCCGGAAATAATCGAAATTGATGCGGTGGATTATGAAATACCTTGTTGGCGTTTGGATGGATATACAGATTTTGTAAGCGTGTTCGGTCTAACCGGTCATTTTGAGGGCTGGTTCTCAAAAGATGATGCATGCATTCCGTTAGTTGCCAAACTGAACGTTATTATCGGTAAAATAACCGTGGAACTGATAGAGTGGAAACGTGACGGCTGGGCACCTCCCAAAATAAAGGATAAAATATGACAAAGTTATATCATTATAAAAATTTATTTCCCTCTGTGGATGATTCAGTTTTTCTTGCAGACGGAGTCAGAATAACCGGAGATGTGAGGATTGCTCCGAATTGCGGCATATGGTTCAATACTGTTATCCGCGGAGATGTGAATCATGTTGAAATATTGCAAAACACCAATATACAGGATAACTGTACACTGCATGTTTCACATGATGCTTCGCCCCTTCTGATAGGAAGGAATGTAACTGTTGGGCATAATGCAATTTTGCACAGCTGTACAATCGGCGATAACGTTTTGATCGGGATGGGTGCCATTGTTCTTGATAATACTGTCGTGGAATCTTTTTCCATGATTGCAGCCGGAGCCATGGTAAGACCGAATTCAAGAATTGAAACTGGCAAATTATACGGCGGAATTCCCGCCAAATATATAAGAGATTTAACTAAGGCGGAGATGGAATATTTTCAAACCTCTGCGGATAATTATGCCTCATATGCCTCCGAGTATATGATGCAAAGTAAAGAAGCTTAGGTCACTATTGCCCGGGCAGCTTAATGTACATATTGACAAAAGATCGGGTTTCAAAACAGTTGAAATTCGTAAGATTTTTAAGTATATAACGGAAACGCTTGCAATTGAGTATACTGATTTCAGTATTTCACTGATAAACGATGCTGCATTGCGCAGTCTGAATAAGGAACATTTAAATCACGATTATGAAACTGATATACTGACCTTTGACTATCGTGATGAAATAACTGCAGCTCTTGATGGTGAAATTATCATTTCATATGAAACTGCGGGATTAAATGCTGAAAAGTTCGGATGTTCACTCCGTGAGGAAATCATCCGTTTGTTGATTCATGGTGTGCTTCACCTCAGTGGGTACGATGATAAAACCCCTGAACAAAAAAAGAAAATGAAATTAAAAGAAGATCAACTGCTGAAGAAAGCGGTTGAGGAATTACAGGAAAGAATCTAGTTTATTATGGCAAAAAATCTTGTATTGGTGGAATCACCCTCTAAAGCTAAAACAATAAATAAATACCTTGGCAAGGATTATATTGTTGAAGCCACTGTCGGGCATATTAAGAATCTGCCTAAATCTAAATTAGGAATAGATGTTGAAAATGGCTTCAAACCGCAATTTTTAACTATAAGGGGGAAAGGTCCCATGGTTAAAAAAATTAAGGATGTTGCCGGCAGAAGCAAGCACATATATATAGCAACTGACCCTGACCGCGAAGGAGAAGCAATTGCTCAGGATATTGCTGATGTAATTGATGAAAAAGATGATTCAAAAATTTCCCGCGTGTTATTTAATGAAATTACCAAGGCGGGCATCCAGCGGGGAATGGAAAATCCCAGACCTATTGATACGGAATTGGTAGCTTCGCAGCGGGCCAGACGCGTCATGGACAGGATTATTGGTTACTCTATTTCTCCCTTCTTATGGAGATTTATTGTATCTGAAGCTGCGAATTCTCTTTCAGCAGGCCGTGTTCAGTCCGTTGCATTACGATTAGTATGTGAACGTGAAGTTGAAATCAATAAATTTATCGAGCAGGAATACTGGTCAATTTCAGCAATATTTACTACCGATAAAAATGAGGAAATCCATTCAAAGCTGCATAGTATATCCGGTATTCAGATAAAAGCACCAGAAAAAGATAAAAAGCCGGATGAAAATGCAGATACTGCAGCTAAAAAATCAATGATAATCTCGGACGGAACAACTGCAGGGTCTTTCGTAAAAGAGATTAAAAATGTAAATTCTTTTACGATATCCGGCATTGCACGTAAACATACAAAACGTAATCCGCCTCCGCCTTTTATTACCAGTACTCTGCAGTCCGAGGCATCAAAAAATCTGCGCATGAGAGCAAAACAAACAATGATGTTTGCTCAGAGATTGTATGAAGGTATTACCATTGGAAATGACGGTCTCGTGGGATTAATTACCTACATGAGAACCGACTCAACAAGAATAAGCGATGATTTTGCCAAAGAAACCTCTCAGTATATAAAAGAAAATATTGGGGGGGATTATGCTCCGGATACTCCACCGGTATATAAGAAAAAAGGGGCAACGGTTCAGGACGCACACGAAGCAATCCGTCCGACATCGCTCAAGTACACTCCGGAATATGTAAAACCATATCTCGAGGATAGCGCGTTCAAACTGTACTCGCTGATCTGGAAGCGATATATGGCTTCCCAGATGAAACCTGCGGAGTTTGAAACCACAGTGGTGGAAATTACCGGTGATAAATTTTTGTTTAAAGCATATGGACAGGTTCTTTTGTTTGACGGCTTCACAAAAATGTATGAAGAGCAGGAGGAATCCGCAAAAGATGACGACAGAGAAGATGCAAAAAATGACAAGATACCGGCCGGATTAAATAAAGCAGATATGCTTGGACTGCATTCCGTTGATCCTCATCAGCATTTTACTAAACCTCCCGGAAGATTTTCTGAGAGTACATTGATTAAAGAACTTGAAAGTCTTGGTATAGGAAGACCCAGTACGTATTCTTCCATCGTAAGTACCATTGTTGACAGAAAATATGTCGAACAAAAAGACAGGAAACTTTTTCCCACGGAGCTTGGTGTAAAAGTAAATGGCATTCTTGTGGAAAACTTTCCCGGAATTATAGATACAGGATTCACCGCACGTATGGAAACTGAGCTTGATCAGATTGCCCAGGGTGAATATACGTACAGCAGCGTATTGCAGGATTTTTACCAACCGTTTTCTTCCGCTTTGGCAGTAGTGGAAGGAAAAATCGAAAAAATTATCTGTGAACTTTGCGGCGGGGAAATGGTCATAAGGTATGGCAGATTTGGTAAATTTCTTTCGTGTAATAACTATCCGGAATGTAAAAACATTAAATCTCTCAGAGAACTGGCAGCAGCAAACCAGGAACCGGAATACACCGGAGATACCTGTGAAAAATGCGGGTCCCGCACTTTATTCCGTGAGGGCAGATTCGGCAAATTTATCGGATGTGAAAAGTACCCTGATTGTGACTTTATTAAAAATGTGACACTGGGGATACCTTGCGGCAAATGTGAAAGTGGTGAAGTTGTCGAAAGAAAATCCAGAAAAGGGAAGATCTTTTATGGCTGTTCCCGCTATCCCGATTGTGATTTTGTGGCATGGAATAAACCAAACCCAACTGAATGCCCCTCCTGTGGCTCTTCCTATATGGAAGAAAAATATTCAAAGAAAAAAGGACAATATTTGCAATGTCCTGCCTGCAAGGAGGAAATTGTACCGGAAGAAACATCCGCAGATGAGTCGTGAAAACAGTAGAAGGTGTTGTATCTGAATATATAGAGTATTGCAGAACAGTATTACGTTATTCTGATAACACAATACTATCCTATCAGACTGACCTGAAAAATTTTTCAGAGTACTGTCTAATGGTTTCTAAAACCGATATGAGTACACACTCAGAGAGAACGGTACTTGGTTTTCTTGCACATTTGAATTCCTTAAAAATGGGGAAGAAAACTATCGCGCGATATCTTTCTTCACTTCGGCAGCTTTACAAATATGCCATCCGGCACGATTTTATTAGTCTTAATCCGGTAAAAAACGTCCATAATCCCAAAACTCCTAAAACCTTGCCCGATTTGCTTAGCGTTGAGGAAATGCAGCAGCTGTTTGATTCAATCAACAAATCGCTTGACTCTTATACAGATTTTCGTAAATTACTGGTAGCATCTACTTTTGAATTATTATACGGATGTTCATTGCGTGTATCTGAGGTATGTTCGGCAGCGTTGCATGATTTTTCACCGCAGGAAAAAACCTTGCGGATAAAAGGGAAGGGTAGTAAAACGCGTATTGTTCCGGTAGGGGATAAGTCCTTGCGTATTCTTAATGATTACTTGAAAGTAAGGCCGAAAAATAATTCAAATCCGGCACTGCTGATTGAGGAGGATGGTAAGTCATTATACCCCAGAAAAATTCACCGCTGGACAACTAAATTAATTTCTTCAGTTTCATCAATCAGAAAAAAGAGCCCACATATTTTACGGCACAGTTCGGCAACACATATGCTGGATAACGGTGCGGCACTGCCGGCTATTAAAGAAATTTTGGGACACTCAAATCTGAAAACAACTCAGATATATACACAGGTAAGCATTGAACGCCTTAAAAAAGTTCACAAACAATCTCATCCTAAATCATAACAGACAGGAGAATATATGCAAATCAATATAACAGCCAGAAGATTTACTGCCAGGGATTCCCTGAAAGAATATATACAGGCAGAGGTATCCTCATTGGAACGGGTAGCTGACGATATCATTGATGCTGAAGTAATTCTGAGTTTTGAGAATAGCAGCAACAGTGTTAAAATTGCAGAGGTGATTGTTAAAATTCCCGGGAGTGTTATCACTTCTACGGATTCCACCGACGAATTTGAAAAATCCGTAAAGGGAGCTGTTGAGAAGACGGAGAAACAATTATTAAAGATTAAAGGTAAACGGCTTAATCACTAGACATGCAGCTTATAAGCGAAAAATCCATCTTTAAAAAGTCTCATATAGACGTTAAGTTCTTTTTTGAGAATGTTAAATCACGGTTTCATTTGAATTTACTTTCAGATGAAACCGGATTTGACCGGAAGATATATGATCAGAATCTTCACAGGCCCGGTCTTGCACTTGCCGGTTATCTTGATGTATTTTCATATCAGCGAGTGCAGATTTTCGGGAATACAGAGATGCGGTATTTGCTGACCATGGATTCTGATTTACGCCGGGAAAAACTCAAAAAACTTTTTGCTTATGATATACCATGCATAATCATTACAAACGGTATCCCGATTCTTGAAGAGATGAAGGAATTATCCGCAACACATAATATACCGATATTCGGTACAAAACTTTCAACAACAAAACTTGTATACTTTATCAGTGATTTTCTTGATGATCAGTTTTCGCCAAGAGTCTCCATTCATGGTTCTTTTGTTGATGTATACGGGGTTGGTTTATTATTTGTCGGTAAATCCGGAATAGGTAAAAGTGAGGTAGCGCTTGATTTAATTGAACGGGGTCACCGCTTAGTTGCCGATGATGTTGTGATTTTAACGAAAAAAGGTGAAGGCATTTTAATGGGTTCCGGCACGGACCTGGTAAAACACTTTATGGAAATCAGGGGATTAGGACTCATCAATATTGAAAAAATGTTTGGAATCAGGGCTATCAGGTACCAAAAACGGCTTGAAGTTGTCGTTGAATTGGAAAAGTGGGATGCCGATGCAGATTACGACAGAACCGGTCTAGATACTTCTGCAATAAACCTCTTGGACGTGGAAATACCGCATATAAAGCTGCCAATAATCCCCGGAAAGAATATTACGGTTATTTCCGAAGTCATCAGTCTCAATTATCTGCTTAAACACTATGGTTACGATGCCGCGCAGGTATTATCAAAAAAACTCGGTGCCAGGAATTCAGGCAAGAGGGATGGATTTGGCAGGGGAGTTGAGTATTTTGAACATGATTTTGAGTAAAATTCCTTAGAATATTGACTTAAGATTCCTTGACAAATATCACGTTTTTCACTATCTTCGCATGATATGATGCCAAAATTTTATTATTTCTCGGAGAAAAGTCTCAAATTTGTTGAGTTAAAGAAAAGCCGCTTCAAAGGGCTTTTTTTTACGCTTATTGGTGCTTTTTCCCTCATCCTTCTCTTTGTCATCGCAATCTATGTTTTCAACATTTCACCCCTTAACACAACAGCCGGGGTCAAAAATGAAAATGCACTTCTTATCGAAAAACTTAAAAATCTCACCGAAAAATACAGCTCCTTAGATCAAAATCTTGATAGTCTTATTAAAGTTAACAATGAATTGCGCATTGCCGCAAATCTGCGTCCGCTTGGTGAGGAAGATCGCATTTTTGGTAAGGGAGGTAAAACTTTTAACGGATTATTCGATTTTCTAAGTCTGGGTAATAAGGCAGAAATTCAAAAATCATTTGAATTTATAGATGAGATTGAAAAGAAATTTGATTTCGAGAAGAAAAATTTTGAAGAGATTGCAAATACCCTGAAATATAATAAAGCATTGTATAAGGCAATTCCTGCTATTAAACCGGCAGCCGGTACCCTCGCCCTTCACGGGTTTGGTATGAGACTCCACCCGATTCTTAATGTAAGAAAAATGCATGAAGGATTAGATATCATTACCGACGTTGGTACTCCGGTATTTTCTACAGCAGACGGCATAGTTTCGTTTGTTGGTAAAAAAGGCGGATATGGACTGACGGTTGAAATAGATCATGGATTTGGCTACTCAACACTTTATGGACATCTTTCCAAAACGCAGGTTAAGGAAGGGGAGACTGTCAATCGAGGAACTTTAATTGCACGGACCGGCAATACAGGTCTTTCTTCAGGCCCACACTTACACTATGAAGTAAGCCACAACGGAATTAAACTGAATCCTGAAGACTTTATATTTGAGAGCAGTGAATTATTCACCTCTGAAAATGAATCTGCCAAAAGGAAAAATTGATGATTTGGACTATTGAATTAGCTAACTATTTAGATGATGCACCCTGGCCGGCTACAAAAGATGAGCTTATTGATTATGCCGAGCGTATTGGTGCCCCTATTGAGGTGATTGAGAATCTCAAAGAACTTGAGGACTCTGAAGAACCTTATGAAACTATTGAAGATATCTGGCCGGATTATCCGACCGATGAAGACTTCTTTTACAACGAAGATGAGTTATAAGGCACGGTAAGTGCCTTTTTAATTTTATGGCAGGTAACTTTTGGGACGGCTTCTTCGGGCATGAAAAAGCCCGGCAAATGTTTGAGCTGCTCGTTCAAAATAATAAAATCC
>CAYYJL010000095.1:0-8071 GCA_964472245.1 uncultured Ignavibacteriaceae bacterium
CGGAGATACATGGAAAGTCGGTTCAAGCGGAAATTATTTTTCATTGAATAAAGTAGTTGAAAGCGAAAACCAGAAAATATATATTGTCGGCTTCAACGGAATTATACTAACTAACAAAAACTAAAGCAACGATTGGATAAACTTGTAATCAGAGGGGGTAAAAAACTTGAGGGGACTGTTGAAATTGGCGGGGCTAAAAATGCATCCCTGGCACTTATGCCTGCTGCTCTCTTGGGCGGCGGAGTATCTGTTTTAAAGAATACCCCCAAGCTGAATGATGTTTACACCATGATAAAAATCATGATACATCTTGGAGCCGGAGTAGAGTTTGATGATTCCAGACTCTCCATTGACACAGCCAATATCACATCTTACGAAGCACCCTACGAACTCGTAAAAAAAATGCGGGCGTCTTTCTATGTATTAGGACCATTACTCGCCAAATTTGGTTATGCAAAGGTATCACTGCCGGGCGGTTGTGCCTGGGGCCCCAGACCTATCAATTTGCATCTTGAAGGATTAAAGAAACTAGGTGCCGAAATTGAGCTGGATGAAGGTTATATCATTGCCAAATCTAAAAAACTGCATGGTGCAAAAATTAATTTTGATAAATCATCAGTTGGTGCAACGGGTAACGTTTTAATGGCTGCGGTGCTGGCAAAAGGGGAAACAGTAATTAACAATGCCGCAATGGAACCGGAAATTACGAACCTCGTTGAATTCTTGATTAAAATGGGAGCACGCATTGAGGGAGCAGGCACACCAATTTTACGTATTGAAGGTGTGGATTCTCTGAACTCTTCGGATATTGATACAATCCCTGATAGAATTGAAGCAGGCACATTAATGATAGCTGCTGCAATGACGAGAGGAAAAGTCAGTTTTAAGAATGCTGTTGAAAAACATATGTATTCACTCTATGCACAGCTTGAAGATGCCGGTGCTAAGGTTTTGATAAACAAAGACTTAACCACAATCAGCTTCGAATCCGGAGAGATAAATCCTTGTGATGCAAACACTTCAATCTTTCCGGGATTTCCCACAGATATGCAGGCACAATGGATTGCATTTATGACAACTGCCTCCGGAACATCAACAGTTACGGACACCATATATTTGGATAGGTTTGCCCATGTGCCGGAAATAAACCGGTTGGGAGCAGATATCCTCGTCAAGGAAAATAGTGCCATTGTTAAGGGTGTTCCTGTTCTTAAGGGAGCAAAGGTGATGTCAACCGATCTGAGAGCAAGTGCATCTTTGGTACTTGCCGGATTAATTGCTGAAGGAACGACGGAGGTGCTTCGAGTATATCATCTTGACAGGGGATATGAAAAACTTGAAGTTAAATTACAGAGTCTGGGTGCTGATATTGAACGGGTAGCCGGTTCAGAATATTAATCCGGATTTAGAATGACCGGAAAACCGCCAATCAGCAGGCCATTTTTAGTTCTCTTTTTTCTGCATTGTGCGCTCAATATTGCTTTCCTCTTTTTTCCTTTTTTAAGAGAATTCAGTTATGAGAATGCGGTATTCAATACTTTCCTCCTCACACTTTTTACCGGATTATTAACTGCACAATATCACGGAAATAACTCCGGATTGATCAGGCAGTTTTTAATACTTTGGGGTATTGTTCCACTTCAATTCGCCATCATTTGCCTGGTCAATTCTGATAACTGCTGCTCCTGGATACATGGTTTCAAATTTTATTTTGCAGGAACTGTTCCTGGTGTTATCATCGGATTTACTTTTTTCCGCACCGTACAGATGCTGTTCAACAGGTGGAATAAAGCCATCTTTACCACGCTGGTTGTATTGATAACAGCTATTCCTCTGTTTGAATTTTACTTTTTACCTCAGATTAAGTTTTATAATCCAATACTGTTTTATTACCCAGGTACCATATACGATGAGCTTATCCTTATAGATATGGCCCTTATAGCCCACAGAATTCTATCAACCGGGGCATTTGTCCTGTTATATGTTTTGGTGAGAAAATACAGCCCGGGGAAAAAAGTTTTGCTGGCTGGTTTGGGTGTGTTTGTCTTCCTGTATTATTTGGTGATAGCTCCCGCATTTGGCTTTGTAACAACGGAGAGACGGTTGGAGCGAAGCGGATATGCTAAAATTGAATCGAAGAATTTTATTATATACTTCCCGAATACACTGGCTCAGGAAAAAGTGAATGTTCTTGCAGCACTGCATGAGTTTCACTTTGATGATTTGAAGTCAGTATTAAAAGACGCACCAAAAGATAAAATCACTTCATTTATATATGCAAACCCTGATGAACAGCAGCGGTTATTTGGCTCAGGTTCTGCCGATGTTGCCAAACCGTGGCGCAACGAAATCCATACCACCGTATCTTCCGTATACGAAACTCTAAGACACGAGTTAGCACATATATTTGCAGGAACATTTGCAAACCCTCCTTTTTATGCTGCTGCGGGACTTAACCCATTACTTATCGAAGGATTTGCCACCGCCATGAGTCCGCGGTACGATGAGCTTGATATACATGAATTACTTAAGGCGGGGATAAAAAGTGAAAACCTTAAAGCTGAGTCAGTAAAAGGTATCAGCGGCTTTTTTGGAATTAATACCCGCCTTGCTTATTATCTTTCCGGAGAATTTATAAGGCAGCTTATCCAAACTCATGGAGTTGATAATTTTAAGTTGTTGTACCAAAATGGTGACTATAAAGCTGTATATAAAAGGTCATTCAATAATGATTTTGGTGAATTTATCAATGCATACTCAGATTCCGGAGCAGGATATGATTCGGCTTTGGCAGACTACTATTTTGCACAGGCACCGGCATTTAAAAGGAAATGTATAAGATATACTGCTGAATTACGTCACAAAACGGAAATGGCGCTTAGAGATTCTAATAAAAGCAATTCTGATAAATACAGCAGGGAACTACTGAGTTTGTCTCATCAAAGAGGGGACTATTTTTTAAGATTGAGATATGTACAACAATTTGAAACACCTGATAGTGCCCTCGCATTATTCAACACTTTGACGGGCGATCAATTGAAAAATGACTTTATTCTGAAAATGCTTTCAAACGATTTTCTGATCAAAGCAGGAGGCAAAGTTAAGACTGATGAGTTAGAATCACTCTTGCTGAAAGGACCAAATCTCAGACTAAATGCAGGTATTTTGACGAGGATGTTTTTTAATCGCAGCGAAAAACTTGGGGAGTACCTGACTCAACCGGACTCTCTAAAGGCGGGGTATTTGCGGAATGTGCTTTCTGATTCAGCTTCCTTCCTGCTTGTTCCATATGCGGAAAGGGAGGAGAACCTGACCCAACTTTTTTATACCCTCAGGAACTCTACTATTATGAATGAATTTACGGAACTGGCTAAGCTTATATTACTGCGTAAAATCATACAATCAGGAAAAATCCGCGATTCAGGACAAATTATTTTGTTTCCGGTTAAGGATAAATTACCTTCCGGTAGTAAATTTGAAGTTGAAATAATGGAAAAATTCTTGAAATTTATTTATTCGGATAAATCTACGTTTACTTATGCAGACTGAATCACAGGAACCCGTATCACTGGTTAGGATAACCGCCGGACTAATTCTGGCAATCGGGATATTCTTTGTCCTGATACAGTTGAAGTCTGTTTTACTTCCGTTTGTTTTCGCCGTATTATTAACGTTTTTGACGTACCCGCTCATCAATAAATTGATGTCCTGGAAAATACCAAAATGGCTGAGCATTTTCCTCACATTAATCCTTCTGATGATATCCTTAGTTATTTTTTACCGGCTTATCGTTTCTTCTTCCCGTGGATTTATTGATCAGTGGGGCTTTTATTCTTTGCAGATTTCCAAATGGATTGATGTTTTGTTCGGCTATTTTGGCACTTCATACAGCGAATTTATTGCGATTATAACTCCGGACACCCAATCGTTAGATGCAGGAGATGTATTCAGTTCTGTTTTTTCAAGCGGGTTGATCTCGGGCTTTGTGAACAGCGTTACTGTAATTCTCGGAGATATATTTCTGATTCTGTTATTCTGGCTTTTTATGTGCAGCGGCAAGGCGGCATTTGAACTGAAATTGGATAAGATATTCGGCGGGAAAGACCAAAGGATGATGACATTATATAAAAAGATAACAGGGCAGATACAATCATATATACTGATAAAAACGGTAGTCAGTTTGATAACGGGATTAGGAACCGGTTTAATTGTATGGCTTTTCGGGGGAGACTTTGCTATTTTCTGGGGGCTGTTAACATTTTTACTGAACTTTATACCAAATATCGGTTCTTTAATTGCGACAATACTGCCTATTCTCTTTTTAATGCTCAAGTTTGGTGCATCATGGCAGGCATTTGTACCCGCCATTTTATTGTTAGTGAATCAGAATGTGATGGGCAATTATCTGGAGCCGGTATATCTTGGCAGACATATGAATTTAAGTACTGTGTTTGTTTTACTTTCCTTGCTGCTTTGGGGATGGGTGTGGGGGCTTTCGGGAATGTTTCTTGCGGTTCCGCTTTCCGCCATCATGGTTATTATATTTGAAAACATAGATTCAATGAAACCGATTGCATATATATTGGGCGGAAAAAAAGACCCGGCCGCATGAAAAACATATCAGAATTCTTATCTGAATACCCGATTCTCAAACAAATTCAATCCATAGCTTACCATGAAAATGTTAAAATTTTTCTGGTCGGCGGGTTTATCCGTGATTTATTAATAGACCGGAAGAGAAAGAAATATGAGATGGATTTTCTTGTGCTTGGGGACGCACTCCATCTGGCTGAAAAAATATGTCAAGCTGTACACGGTAACGGTTTAACGGTATATAAGAACTTTGGCACCGCACATTTTAAACATGAGGACTGGAATTATGAGTTTGTTGCTGCCAGGAGGGAATCCTACACTAAACACAGCCGTAATCCCAAAGTTACATCGGGTACCTTTGAAGATGATATCATGCGCAGGGATTTTACTGTTAACGCACTTGCTGCAGATTTATCAGAAGAATCCTTCGGTCAAATAATTGATTTAACCGGTGGTCTGGAAGATTTGGAAAAAAGAGTACTCCGGACCCCGCTGTATCCGGAAAAAACTTTTGAAGATGACCCATTGAGAATCATGCGTGCATTCAGGTTTGCTTCCGAAATTGACTTTGCGCCTGTACCTGAGATAATGCCGGCGGCATTTGAAATGAGAGAACGCCTTCAGATTGTTGCTCAGGAGCGGATTACAGACGAATTCATGAAGATTCTCGCTTCTCCCAATCCGGATACCGGTCTTATCTTACTATATAGAACAAAAGTTATGGAAGTAATTTTTCCGGAAGTGGCAAGATTAGGCGGGGTTGATCAGCGAAGCGAGTATCATCACAAAGATGTATTCTATCATACATGTGAAGTGGTCAAGAACATCTCTTATAATACGGATGATGTATTCCTCAGATTTGCTGCTTTGATGCATGATATTGCAAAACCGCCTACAAAACGTCTGGTGCCGGGTGTTGGATGGACTTTTCATGGTCACGAGGAGCTGGGGGCGCGAATGATGAAACGGATATTTGAGCGCTTAAAACTTCCGTTCCATAAACTTGAATATCTTGAAAAACTGGTCAGACTGCACCTGAGGCCTATGGCGCTTGCTGAGGAAAACGTCACTGATTCTGCAATCAGGAGGTTAATTGTGGACGCAGGTGATGACCTGGACGATTTGATTACTTTATGCCGGGCAGACATAACCAGCAAAAATCCGGATAAAGTGGCAAAATACCTTGAAAATTACGACGTGGTGATGAACCGTGTTATTGAGGTGAGGGAAAAGGACAGACTGCGTGCATTCCAGTCTCCAGTCCGCGGGGATGTAATAATGAAAGAGTTTGGCATACAACCCGGCAAAGCGGTCGGTATCATTAAAACAGCTATTGAAGAGGCAATCCTGGAGGGGGTAATTCCCAACGAATTTGATGCCGCCCTCAAATTTTTAACCGAAAACAGGCAAAAACTCCTTTCTATGATAGAAGACACCTGATTTTCGCTGTTCATTTTAACCCATAAGTTCCACCTTATATCAGGTTATGCGTCCGCCTGTAAACTTAATAGGGGCAGAAGAGGTCTAATTTTATAGTTTTTAACCGGAAATAAATGAAACTATTACCGGTTTATTGTTCCACATGATATTTTTTTAATAAATAAATTGAATCAACCGGAGAAATGATGAAGCTCGTAAAATTTTTGTTAGCAATACTGATATTTGGCAGTCAGGTACAGGCACAGAAAGTTCTGAAACTTGATGATGCGGTCAGCATTGCGCTTCAAAAAAATACTCTATTCTTAAAATCGGAAAACAACCTGCGCTCATTTGAGGCATCGGCAAAATCTGCATACGGCAGTTTGCTCCCTTCATTATCCGGAGATATTGGCTGGAGATGGAATCGTTCTGCAGGAACTACTTCCACGACTGCCGGAGATATTGATTACTCCTTAGATTCCAGAAGCTATTCTGCAGGCGTTGGCGGAAGCTGGGTTCTGTTTGACGGACTTTCCAACTATGCGAATCTCAGCCGGACTGAAAATAATCTGGAAGCTGCAAAACTGAATTTCAAAAAACTGAAACAGGATATTGTATTCCAAACCATTTCAGCTTACTACAATGTGCTTTCCGCTAAAAAACTTTTGGATGTAAAGCAGGATGATTTGAAGTGGAATCAGAAGAATTTTGAAATTATTCAGGAAAGAAACAAACTCGGTTCTGTAACAAAAGCAGATGTGTATGCTCAGCAGGTAAGACTTGGATCAGCAGAACTTGAAGTTATCCGGTCTCAGAACAACTATGAGACCGTAAAATCAAATTTCTTTTACTCACTTGGTATAGATGTATTTGAAGATTATGTACTGGAAGATATCAGTGAAGAAGCAATGAATGCGGAAATGAATGAGGAGAGTGTTACCACTCTGAAACTCATTGATCTTGTTGAAAAAGCCCTGCTAAACAGAACCGACTATCAGGGGAGTAAACTCTCCTTATTGAGTGCTAATGAATCAGTCCGCATTGCGAAAGCCGGACATTTACCATCACTCAGAAATACATACAGCGCCGGATTCAGTGCAGATAAACCGGGTGATCTGTTTAAGAATAAAAATTATTCATTTGGACTGACACTTGATATACCGATTTTCCAGGGATGGAATATTGACCGCCAGGTTGAACTTGCAGAAATTGATAAGATGAATGCTGAGCTCGATTTGAAAGATATGGAACGTGAAATTAAACGTGATCTGCAAAAAAGCTATCTTGATTTGCAGGCCTCTGAAAAGAGTCTTGAAGTCGGAAAAAGCAATGTTCTGGCGGCAGGTGAAAATAGAAAAATTGAAGAAGAAAAATATCTGCTTGGTGCAACAACACTGTTAAATGTGCTGATTGCAAACTCTGAATACACCAATGCTCTTACCGGATATATAACCGCACAGTTTGATTACCTGCAGCTTAAAGATGAAGTGCAGTATCAGCTGGGTCTTTTAGAAATTAATAAATACGATAAAAAGTAAAGGAACTTAAATTATGGCAGCAAATAATAAGAGTAAATCGAAGAAAAAATTAATAATCTTCAGTGTGCTTGGAGTTTTAGTTCTGGCACTTGTCCTAATGGTGATACTCAAAGGCAATAAGGAAGAAATTGTAACAGTTCAGACTGAGAAAGTGGTTAAAAGAAATATCACCCAGACAGTATCCGCAATTGGCAATATAGACCCTGAGTTTAAGGTAGTTATCACACCTGAAGTTACCGGTGAAATTATCTCACTGCCTGTAAAAGAAGGTGATGTTGTTAAAAAAGGAGATGTCCTTTTGCGTATTAAAGCTGATACATATGTGGCAGCGAAACAACGTGCCGATGCAAGTCTTCAGTCTGCAAGAGCAACACTGGCATCACGCAAAGCTGAACTTGATAAAATCACTTCAGATTATAACAGGGCAAAAGAGCTTTATGCGAAAAAACTTTCCAGTGATGCAGAACTTGAGGCAATAAAAAGCCAGTACCTCAGTCTTTCCTCGTTATACGCAGGAGCAG
>CAYYJL010000096.1:0-8067 GCA_964472245.1 uncultured Ignavibacteriaceae bacterium
ATTCAGGTAGTATATGTCACCATGGTTTATGGCCCCATTGCAGCATTTCTGGTAGAGTTATTCCCTACTAAAATACGTTACACCTCCATGTCGCTTCCTTACCATATTGGCAATGGCGTTATGGGCGGCTTGGTTCCTATCATCGGGCTCACCATGATTGAAGCAACCGGCAATCACTATGCCGGGCTTTGGTATCCGATAGCAATCGCCTCCATATCATGCATAATTGGATTTATATACATAAAAGAAACTAAGCATAATAAACTCGAAGAGATGTGAGGAATTGAAATTTGAGCAGAAAGACCGGAGCAACAAGACTCCGGTTTTGAATTGGTGGAGGTGGCGGGAGTCGAACCCGCGTCCGAAATTATGAACCTTAAACCCACTACATACTTAGTCAGTTTTTTGTGTACGCCTTAAGAACTCCAACAGACAGGATTTCGAAAGATATTTCCCGTAAAGTTCTCGCCTCACCTACCGGGATGCTCGGTTTGGCCAGTCCGACTAATCGTCGCTCCTATCGGGCTCATCGGACGAAGTCCGTAGGAACGGCTATCTAATTAAATTAGGCAGCTAAAGCGTAATTGTTGTCAATTACAGTTTTTCCGTATTTTTAGCGTGTCTGCGGAGAACACGGTATGCGTTTTTAAGTTTCTCTAACCCCGTCGAAGCCAATTTCACCCCCTTGAGGATTTCCAGATTATATCCGGTTTCGAATCGAGTTTGTTTAAGTGCCTTGCAAGCACAAATAACAAATCAGAAACTCTATTTACAAATTTAACAATTTCCGGGTTAATTTCCTCATGCTGAGTAAGGGCAACAATCCGCCGCTCCGCCCTTCTACAAACAGTCCGCGCAAAATGACAGATCCCTGCTGCCTTTGTTCCGCCGGGCAGAATAAAGCTTTTCAAAGGTTCCAATCCACTCTCCAGTAAGTCAATATATTGTTCAATTTCAAGTACAGCATCATTCTGCAATCTACTTATACTTTTTTCTGCGTTACCTGCTGAAAATGGTGTGGCTAAATCTGCTCCTACAGTGAATAAGTTGTTCTGAAGAGAATTTACAATTTCATTCACTTTGGCATCGGTCGTTTCGCTCTGAAGCATTCCTAATACAGAGTTGAGTTCGTCAATCGTGCCATACGCTTCGATACGCAGGGAATCCTTGCTTACTCTCCCCCCGCCAAATAAACCGGTCTCCCCGCCGTCACCTGTTTTTGTATATATCTTCAAAGGACAATTTTCCTGAGAGGGAGATCTGAATGACTGATCGGCAGTTTTGTATCTTTAGCAGCAACATACAATTCATGACCGTTGTTAAGAAAATTTTTGCGGATGATTGCCAGTCCGCGCACCTTTCCATCCTCAAACTTTTGAACTGTTGTAACCCTGCCTATCTCCTTATCCTCAGAATTAAAAACAGGCAGCGGTACAGTATATGCTTCTTCCGGATGAAGTTCCACCGCAGTTAATACCCGCTGAACTTTATCGTACGTATCCAACCGTGCAATTACTTCCTGCCCTATATAACATCCCTTTTTAAAGTTAACTTCATGAATAATGTTTGCTTCATAAGGATTAAAGTCATCAGAAAGTTCGTATATATCGGGTATCCCCTGGTCAATCCGGAAACGGTCAGAGGCAATACTGCCGATAAACCTGTATTCAAATATATTCTTAATAGCAAGAAAAAGATTCAGCACATCCGGGAGCAGTGCATGATCAAAGCACAGCAGTACGTTTAATCTGTTATGCAGTCCTCTGCGTATGATTACTTCAAGCCCGGGTACAAGTTCATCATAGCTTTGGGCAAAGTTTTCTTTTTGTGATTCATATTTATTACCCAAAAGGAGGGTTGTAAATACAGGCATTTGCCCGCCGCTGAGTTCTAAAACGGTATAATTCTCGGTATGATCTTCAATATGCACATCATCCATGATAACATATTTGTTTATCCAGGCGGTTATTGTTTCTTTTTTAGGAAGATTTCCTATCAGAAGAACAAAATCCATCTTACGGATAACTAAAACTGAATCGAGTATTCGCCCCTTTTCATTCGTAAATATGGTCTTTCTGCTTTCCCCTTCTTTAAGATCATTCAAAGCGTTAGTGGTTATTCTGTGGAGAAAATCCAGAACATCTTTTCCGGTTAACTTAAGTACAAACGTATTTACGGGAAACCGGACGCCGACTCCTGTATATAGTGCTTCATATTCCGCAGCTGCATCCTCAAAATAGAGAATTTTATCATCTTCAATTTTGGGGGTGAACCCGAACATTTCTTCAGAAAGCCCGGCTATTTCTTTATTCTTCATATTCCTCTTAAAAATTTACCATTTTCTTTTTTGCTTTGGATTCCTGGTATTGACGTAAACCGAATCTTTCCAAACAAATCCCGTTGAATCTATCCATTGCCGCATGGAATCGGTAACCACCACACTCCATTCATAATAATCCGGAATGCTGTCATTATTAATATCAGCAATCCTTCTCCGTTTAGCGAATCCGTCATAGGTGTTAAGCAGATGCGGCATTTGTTCAATACCATTTGTTAAGAAGTAGCTGTAATCATCTGCACCAATTATCACGGCATTATAAAAGCGGCAGCGGATGTTAGGGATTTTGTATTTTCCCCATGCTTCATAATAAAA
Source organism: uncultured Ignavibacteriaceae bacterium (assembly GCA_964472245.1). GTDB lineage: Bacteria > Bacteroidota > Ignavibacteria > Ignavibacteriales > Ignavibacteriaceae > H2-BAC3. The sequence goes on from CAYYJL010000096.1 coordinate 2,654, forward strand.
ATTGTTAAACCCTCCGCTTGCCGGTATCAGTGTTTCCCAAAGTCTGGTAAAATCCTTTCCTTCATTCTTAAACAAAGTAAGATAAAACCCGGCAGTGCCTAGTTTGGTGGAATCATAATCAACAAAACTTGCATCGTAGCCGATAAAGTTTTCTGCTTCTACAAGTTTTTCCTGAATTATGGATTTAACAATCATGGCAAACACGTAGGTGCCTGCCTTATCCTTAACATAGATAACAGCAGACTGTTTCGGCATACTGGAATTCGGGTTATCAACATCAGCCAGATAAGAACCGGGCTCATAATTATCCAGAATATGCTGCATCAAATCCAGCGTATCTCCGTCAAACCTTACGCGGGTAGTTTTAATCCTTTCACGCAATATATATTCCTGAATACTCACGTCGGTTGAAGCATCGTCTGCTGCTGTATCACCAATACCGGTATCCGGTTTTTTCGGTTCCTCATCACAACCATAAGCAAACGAAAAGACAACAATACATAATATCCAGAAAACGGATTGCTTTAATGCCGCATTAAACATAGTTCGTTTTTCGTTCATCACTCAACCCGTTGTGTTATTTGGAAAATTCCTCAAAAAAGTAAGCTGAACTTTCAATTCCAAGGTAAAAATGTTTAAGATTAAAATGTTCATTGGGAGAATGCAGATTTTCTGTATTTAATCCCATGCCCATTAGTACTGTCGGTGCTTTTAATAGTTTCTGGAAAGAAGCAACAATGGGTATGCTGCCGCCTTCACGCATATATACGGTTTTCTTGCCGAAGGCCCGCTGCATTGCAGCCGAAGCCGCCACTGCCGCTTTTGAATCCAATGGAGTAATCACGGGATCCCCTCCATGCAAGTCTGTTACCTTCAGTTTTACTGACTTTGGAGCAAGTGCCTTTATATGTTTTTCAAAAATCTTTGCAATCTTTTTAGGGGATTGATTAGGCACCAAACGCATACTTATTTTTGCGGTGGCTTTGGAAGGAATTATAGTTTTTGCTCCCTTGCCGGTGAAACCACCATATATACCGTTGCAATCCAAAGTAGGTCTGGCCCAGGTTCTTTCAAATGTAGAGAAACCCTTTTCCCCCTGCAATTCTGTTACACCAATTGCAGCACCATATTTTTTAGCACTGAACGGCAGCTTGGCAAAATTTTCCCGTTCTTTCTTTGTCAGTTTTAACACGTCATCATAAAAGCCCGGGATTGTTATTTGACCGTTTTTGTTGGTTAACTGAGCAATCATTCCTGCGAGTATATTTACAGGATTGGCAACCGCACCGCCATAAGTTCCGGAATGAAGATCTCTGTCCGGTCCGGTGACTTCAACTTCCATATAGCATAATCCTCTTAAGCCATAGGTTAAAGTAGGCACTCCCGGTGCAAATAAGGATGTATCGGAAATAAGTACGGAATCACAGGAAAGTAATTCCTTATTCTTTGCAATAAATGGTTCAAGATTAGGGCTGCCGATTTCCTCTTCACCTTCAATCAGAAATTTAACATTAACAGGCAGACTTCCTGTCGTTTTGAGCCATGTTTCAACGCTCTTAATATGCATGTACATCTGACCTTTGTCATCGGTAGCACCGCGTGCAAATATCTTGTCATCTTTAATAACGGGTTCAAAAGGATCAGAGTGCCACAAATCTATCGGGTCAACGGGCTGCACATCATAGTGACCGTAAACCAAAATTGTCGGCTTACCGGGGGCTCCCAGCCACTCACCGTAAACTATTGGATGACCGGGTGTTTCATAAATTTTTACCCCGGAAACTCCTGCATCCATGAGGCGGTCTTTAATAAAGTTGGCTGCTTTAAGCATATCTGCCTTATTTTCATCCAGAGTGCTTATACTCGGAATTTTAAGGAGATCTGTTAACTCTCCTACAAATCGGTCTTTATTGGCAGATATATATTCTTTATGATTCATTATTACTCCTAATTATGCAAAAGTAAGAAACTGAAGAAGAAGTTAATACGGTATGAGCCGCAGCTTACCGGGTTCTGCTTTTGCAATTAAAAAACAAAATTTATAGTTTAAATTTACATCAATCTTTAGAATTACCCCAAATGTACCTTTATTTTACACCTATTTACCACATTCTGTTCCTTCAATTTACTCTCCGATTGCTATATTTACAGCTGTATGTTAATTTTATTCTACATTCTTAAAAATCACGCAACTCCGTTTATATTTTCGGCTGCCACCCTTATGGGGATTTTTCTGCTCCAGTTTCTTATGAAAGCAGCGGACAGACTGGTCGGCAAAGGATTGGAGTTTACTGTCATTTTTGAGCTCATCGCATTTAATCTTGCCTGGATGGTTGTCCTTGTAATCCCCATGGCGGTCCTTATAGCTACACTGATGGCCTTTGGGAGTATGGCACAGAATAATGAGATTACCATCATGAAATCCTCCGGAATCAGCTTATACCGGATGTTAGCAGGCCCTTTTGTCTCGTCACTAATCATTGCAGTTCTCCTGATAGAATTCAATAACAACGTTTTACCGGATGCAAATCATCAGGCCAAAATCCTGATGTTTGAAATCTCTCAGAAAAAACCCACACTTTCCATAGAACCGGGAATTTTTTCTCAGGAGGTAAATAATACGGCAATTCTGGTGAGGGATATTGACCGTAAAACAGGCATGATGTCAGAAATCACTCTTTATGACTACTCTGACCCGATTAAAATCAATATTATCACTGCAAAATCCGGCAAACTTTACTTCACCTCGGATATGCTCAAACTTATCATGGATCTGGAAAATGGGGAAATTCACGAGCTGGATCCAGGCCCAAATTCCCTCTACCGAAAGCTCTTGTTTCACCGGCATAAAATAACCATGAATGCAGATCAATTTTCCCTCCAGGCATCCGGTATCGGTGAGCAGCGTGGAGACCGGGAGTTGAGTGCAGCCGATATGCAGGTGCGTGTGGATAGTTTACAATACCTTAAGAGCTTTTATGCAGGGCTGTTGAATGCCGAAGTCAGCAGAATTTTTGTTGGCGACAGCACAGAGAAAAAACGCAATCCTATGAAGCAGCCGGACCGCCCTGATTTCAGAAATATTTTATCTAAAATACAAAATCAAAAAAACATTGTTTTGTCCTCCATGCTGCGTGTGGAAGTGATGCAAAATGAGTCAGACAAGTACCTGGTGGAAATTCATAAAAAATATTCCATCCCGGTAGCGTGTATCATTTTTATTTTACTCGGCGGCCCGCTTGGGGTAATGACCAGAAAAGGCGGGTTTGGTATGGCGGCAAGTATCAGTCTCTTTTTCTTTCTTATATACTGGGCGTTCCTGATTGGCGGAGAAAAACTCGCCGACCGCGGGTTAGTTACACCATTTTGGGGAATGTGGTCTGCAAACGTTTTAATGGGGATGCTGGGCGCAGTGCTTACAAACCGCGCTGCAAAGGAAACTATTAACCTTGATTTTACTTTCCTGAAAAAATTAATCCCCAAACGCTGGCGTCAGCAAGATACGGATTCCAATGAAACTGCTTGACCGGTACCTGCTGAAGCAGTTTATACAAACAGTCCTTTTTGGGCTTCTTGCCTTTACTTCGCTGTTTGTTGTGATTGACCTTATGGAAAATCTTGATGATTTTATTGACCATAATGTTCACACTGCCCTTATTGTTGAATATTATATCGTTTTTATACCGGAAATAATAAAACTGATGCTGCCGGTATCAGTACTCTTTTCTGCTTTGTTCACTACAAGTAAAATGGCGAACCTGAATGAACTGACTGCTATTAAGGCAGGCGGAGTCAGTATGTTCCGTTATATACTGCCTATCCTTATTGTTTCATTCATCATCAGTCTTTTTGCTGTGTATTTCAGCGGATATATTGTTCCCCTTGCTAACAAGCGCAAGATAAGCATTGAGATGAACTCCCTCAATAAAGGTTATACTTTCGCCGGGAGCAATATCTTTTTTCAGGATACTCCCTCCAGGATTGTTTCCATCTCCTATTTTGATGAACCGAACAATAATGCGATGAGGGTAAGCATACAGGATTTTGATAAAAATGATGTTACCAAAATTATCCAGAGGATTGATGCACCCCGCATGGTATATGATACGCTTCAGAATAACTGGGTCATACCTTCCGGTGCCTTAAGAACATTTCAGGGAGATCATTTTTTGACTACGCCGTTAAACGGGTATATACTCGATAATGTAGGTTTTAAACCGCAGGACTTAATAGCAAAACAGCTGAAGCCGGAGGAAATGAATCTCACAGAGCTTGATAAATTTATTGCAGATCAGCTCCGTGCCGGCAATGATATCAGAAAGCTCCTGATAGAGTATCACTCTCGGTTTTCCTTTGGGTTCACATCACTTATTATTGTGTTGTTCGGACTCCCCTTTTCTGCCAATAAGCGCAAAGGGGGCGTGGCACTGCAGATAGGAATCAATATCCTGATTACCTTTGTGTATCTGGTAATGATGAAGATAATTCAGGCATTCGGCAAGAACGGGTCACTTGATCCTATCATGACGGCATGGATGGTTAATATCATTTTCCTGGCAGGCGCGCTTATTAATATGGCACGGCTCCGTAAATAAATCCTTTAAAATAAAAAAGGCCGCCCGGATATGAGCGGCCCTTTAACATTTCTGTTTATATACTTAGAACTTCCAGCGTGCACCCATTGCAAAGGCAACTCTTTTGCCTGAACCGGGTGAAAACAAATACTGAAAATCAGGTGTGGAAGCATTCAATTCAACCGGACCAAGCGAGAAACCCGCACCAACTGACCATATAAAAGGATCATCACCTCCAAAGGAGAATCCGCCGCGGAAGTATGGCAGCCAGGAAGCTGCATTCCACTCACCGCCTAATGAAAATCTTGGCTTGGTGCTGTTACGTGGTTCATTGTTGAATCCTTGATTGTAATCTGCGCTCAGGATAAAATACTTATCCGTCTCAGAAGATTTGTAAACATAGTATGCAACACCAAGTCTGAAGGTTGTGGGAAGTGACTTCTGGAACGAGCTGATATATTTTCCTTCACCTTTCAGTTTGTCAACCAGTGAATCTCTCTGTGCCTCATTCGTTATATCAGTTACATAGATAGTTGAATTACCTGAGTACTCAACAGGACTCTGATCAAAAGTTAATGAGCCGATATCAGTAAGCGCAACACCAACTGACCAACGGTCGTTAATGATTGCACTGATACCAAGATCAAATCCCACACCGCTGCCTGCGGGGGTTGGGAACGGTGAAAAACTTGATTCCTTTTCAACTCCCGTTGTATCAAAATCATATTCCATCCCAAAATCGGGTGATACTGCTAAGTAGCTTTTAATATTTCCGTAACCTTCAATGGTAGGTCCCGTGCTTTCAATTTTTGTATCTACGGATTGGATGCCAAAATAAGC
>CAYYJL010000097.1:0-8054 GCA_964472245.1 uncultured Ignavibacteriaceae bacterium
ATCAAACAATTTACCCACCTTGCCTCCGCTCAAAACATCTCGCAGACTGATGTTTATTTTTACCTTGGCTATTTCTTTCTTAAACCTTTTATCCAGCACTTTATTGATTTTATCCGCAGCTTTATCGGCAAGTTTTAGTGATTTATCAAACTGCCGCACTCCCTTTGCAACGTTTTTGGATGGTTCTTCAATCTTGCTCAGGTGATTGCAGTTTGTACTGATTTCTTTGAAGTGTTTATTTAATGATGTAAATGACTGCGATACATCCTGTATGTCCGATATATACTCCGCTGTATTTATTGTGTATCCTGCCGGGTTTTTACCGTTTACAGTATTCGCAAGTTCAGTTTTAAGATTGTATAAATAAATCTTCAAATAGTTCAACTGGGAATTCAAGAGAATATTCTGCCTGACGGCAAAATCCATATCATTGGCGCCGGGTTCAATAACGGTACTTTTAATCCCCCCCCAGCAAACTGTTGATTCTGCCAAGCTGCTCAAGTCCCATATCAAGCCCGGCCGACACGGTTGTTACTCCCGCCCCAATAAACGGCAGTTTCTTAAATGCTACCATAGCATTGGATATACCCTCCGTTTTTGCATGCAGGGTGTTTACATTATCCGAAACCTTTTTCGCTTCGCTGAAAGCATTGCCGCTTTTCAGCATTTTAACAATTACTTCAGATGAAAGCGCTTCTTCTTTGACTGCCGCATCGTAGAGCCGGTCAATTTCTCCGGCGAGAGAATTTATCTTTGCGTCAGATTGGCTTTGAACCACTACATCTTTGGCATTCGGAATCCCTCCTTTTAATCCATCCGGTAATATCGGTTTATTGGTCTCCGCATGAATCAGATACCACTCGTTCCACTCCCCGTCACTATCGTCTGCAGTTACTACATTGCTCTTGTTTCCGTCGTTTCTGCTGCTCAGCGAGATAATTTTATCCCCCTGGGTATAAATTTTATATCTTCCGCTGCCAAGATGTTTAAAGTAGAAATTTTGCCCGGGACTATTGTTGATATCTCGGAGCAGGATATTGGCGTTGCCTGTCTGCCCGCTGTTTTCCGCCTCAATAAACAGTGACTGGTCTTCAGCAACGGCAATATTATAAAACCCGATTGCAGAGGAGGAAGGGATGACCGTATAAACACGGTCCGGGTATATATCACTTAGGCGGTATACCTGTATATTATCCCCGTCATTTGGTTCATCAATCCCTGGTACATCAAAATATCCCTCGAGAGTTCTGCCGTAACTGAGGGCAGACTGCATATACATGGGTGTATTTCCTTTTAATTCATCCCCCTTTCCACCGGAAAGTTTTGCAATCAGTTCATCCGGATTAAATACTTTAAATGTTTTGGTGCTGATTAAACACCATTCATTGGAAGGATCGGGATGGTCATCCCACATATGAATAACCTTACCGTTTGCGGATGACCTGTTTGCAAGGGCTATAATCATTCCGTTCTCTGCAACAATCTTAAAACGGGAGTTGCCCACATAACGGAAAATGAAATTCTGGCTTTCGGAATTATTCGGGGCTTTAATTTCCAGCCGTGTACCGTTTTTCTTTTTCCCGTCTTCTACGGTCAGATAGCCGGCTATACCGTCAATGTGGATTCTCACAAACCCTTGTTTTGGAGAAGGTTCAATGACATACCTGCGGTCCCGTTCGTGATTCCCCAATTCCCACACCTGGATTTTTGCACCTTCTTTAATATTGGATTCCCCTCCTGATATATCCCAATATCCTCCGGTGTTTTTACCCATATTGAGGGATGATTGTATAAAAAACGCTTCGTTTTTGGGAATTAAATCATTTACTCCCTGCGGGCATATATACGATGTGAACAATGCCATAAGCATCAACAGGCACTTTTGCATTATGTTCCTTTCTGTTTATGGTGGTGTAAACCGGCCGGACCCCCGGCCTGTCAATTATTCCATGCTGAGTTCATATACGGGCAATCCGGTTTCAGTGCTGCCACGGGGCACAGCTTACTGCAATTTTATCAACCGGATTTACTTTGGGGATTTTTTGCACCCGGGTAGTTGTATATAACTTTACACCCGGAACAAAAGTGAATCCCGCAGCCGTATTTCTGAAACACCCTCAACCGCTTTCACACCATCTATTGCTCAGATTCCTTGCCGGAATTATATGCCAAACTCAGCATATCAGCGTCCTTATAACAACAATGAAGCCAATTTTCTTGTTGCCCCGGGAATAAAAATTTGTAATAATTGTCAACAATACTGCCGTATATGTATATACATTCTGCGCATGCTTTCTTCAAAAAATGGTTTACCGTTCTCCGGCTCTTCCCTTTCTCTCATTTGTTGGAATTTCCGGAAGAACGTATATATATAGAGCGCACAATACTCTAATATTATTGATATTTATAAATACAGCTATGTTGCAGGTTATGTTTAATAAGTTTATTGAAACTTTCGGAGCAATGCAGTACTCTCCGGCTTTTATGTGGAAATCAGAGTTTAAGATATAAACAGAGGTGTGAGCGATGAGAAGGTTTCAGGGCAGCGGGAGATAACCCGCCGGTTTAAAATAAAAACTGCAGCCCGGGGATGAGCTGCAGCTACATTAACAAAAGTATTTTTATATGGCCCGGCTGTTATAGACTACATACCGCGGCTTTTCTATGGTTTGCTTTGCAGGGGCTTTTGGTTTTATATACGTCTGCACCGGTCTTTCTATAGTAGTTCTATCTGACCGCTCATTCACGGTTACGGGAACTGACTCAACCTTGCGCGATGCTGTGTTTCCATGCGGATGAGGCATGTACTCAGCAGTTGTCTGAATTTTTGCAGGGGTCCTTGAAGGTACCAAATACGGTTTTGCGGCCCTCTTCCGCTGATATCTTAGTATCGCAGAAACAGAAATAACCAAGACCGCAAACAAGAAACCTGTACCAACAAAAAACACCATAAACATGTTGTTGATATCCATTAATCCGTCCGTCCTTTATAAAAAAATAATTTAACACACATTTGCCAACCGCCGTCAGACCCGAAGCATTGCATATGATAACATATACAGTGATCCTGCCAGGACTGCCTAAACTATTTTTGTATGAATTATACAGCTTTTATATGCACAGCATCAACAGCGGGACTGTCTTAAACTGTACATTAACCCGTACAAAGTTACAAAAACATTACTAAAATCCAAATCATCAACTGCAGCAAGTTCATTTTTAACCGGGTGCCCACCCTCCGGGAACTAAGCTGCTTCCACCGCACGGCAAATGTATTTTTTATACATTCGGAATCTGCCGATTGTTTCTGTTTTGTCTCCCTTGTCATGATCTTCCTTCGAGAATCATTCACTTACGTAGTGCAAATCCCATGCCTGAATATTTTTGTTGATTTTATGCGTTTTGGCGGGTTTTTAGGGGTTTTTGCGCTGTTTTACTGTAACAATGTAAGATGACTGTCTTAAAATGAATCACTTTTCATATGGGGAACGGATGTTTTTACGCCCATTTTGGTACAATACCCCGGCAATGGGTTGGATAGCAAGCCCGCAGTTGACAGATTCATTGTAACTGTTTCCGCCAAAAATTGCCGGGTTAATATGTCCATTTGCCCCGGGATAGTAAATTTAGTATTCAGCAGTGGTGCCGGACCTTCTGCGCAATCCGGCTCTCCGCTTTATTTGAGGAAGGTCATCTTTCTGACGGCGCGGTTCCTGCCTGCCTCAAGGACATATATATAGACACCGGAATTCATCCCACCGGTATGCATCCGGACAGTATGCGAACCTGATTCCATCTCACCTGCAAGAAGAGTGCGCACCAAAGAACCTGTCACATCGTAAACGGCAAGATGCACATTTCCTTTTTCAGGAAGTGAAAATGTGATTGATGTTTCCGGATTAAACGGATTAGGAAAATTTTGCCCGAGTGAAAACTCAACCGGCGTCTCAATGTTTTCCTCAGCATCGGTCGGCACAAAGGTAAACTCAACATTGCTGAAGTTAAAACCGCCGTTATAAAATTTGAGCATCAGTGTATGTGTTCCCGCTGTCAGCTGCACATTGTTATTCTGCACCATCTGCCAGCTTTGCCAGCCGCCGGTGGCAGGAACCTGAAGGATACTCCCAATAACTACGTTATCCATAAGCATAATAATGCTTCCTCCGGCTGATTGAGCCGCAACATTAACCCCTATATTATATACTCCTGTCTGTGCAACAGTCACCGTATAGGTGAGCCATTCATTATTGTTTATCCAGCCGACATTGTATCCATTGGAGCCAAAATCGGAGCATTGTTCAATATCAACACCGTCGTTACGATACAGATAACCTGTATTGTAACTTCCTCCGCCGGTATTCTGAAAGTCAGTATCCCAATATGCAGTATTATGCCTGCCCATATCATAGTTTACCGCAAAAATATTACCCGGAATAATATTTTCAGCGTATGGTGTTGAAACACTGCTGTTCGGCTGTTTTAACAGTGCGTGAACATAGTCTTTATTATATATACAATTTTCAATTTTCAGATTATTTACCTGAGTCATAAGAGCGCTTTGTGCATAGCTTGCAGAAGGCCTGCTGCCGCTGCCGGACCAGTAGTTCAATAACGTCTGATACAATGGCGAAAGCGGTGCAGAAAGCGGGCCTGCCACGGATTTAATCTTCTTATGCGGCCAGGTTGCCCACCCGATATTGTGCGTCTTCATCAGTTCGGCCATTTCGGTCAGCCACTGATTGGAGTTCTCCCCCGTTTCTCCCAGCCACAATGGCCGGTTCGTATTGTTGCGTAAATCCAGCAGATACTGGATTGACCCCTGATTATTGGTATTCCAGTATTTATGGAAACTGTACACCATATTAGCATCCCATGCCGGTGTAAGTCCGTTAAAATCGGTGGCGAACCAGTTCCCTTCTATATATATGATATGGTTATTATCCACCGCACGGATGGTATCGGTAAGCCGGATATACAAATTGCGCAGGGGCTGATTTGTGCTGCCCAGATTCCATTTCGGCTCGTTCAGTAAATCATAACCTCCGATCCATTCTTCATCTTTGTACCGCTCAGCTATTTTACGCCATACCTTCACCGTTAAATCCTGATTTGCAGCACTTTCCCACAGGGATGGCAAGGAGGAGTTATAATCGCTGATTGGCTCATCACTCTGTCCGCCGGGGGCTGCGTGCATATCCAGAATCAGATACATCTGGTTTTCCTTGCACCACTTCAGCAGTGAGTCCGTCAGCTCAAATCCCCTGGTCAGCCATACGGTTGGGTTTGTATTGGTTGCAAATAAATTGTAATGAAACGGAAGACGTACGGAATTAAATCCCCAGCTTTTAAGGGAATCTATATCTGCTTTGGTAACATAATTTTTCAGCCAGGTATCATAGAACACTTCCGTATTCGCTTCACCGATTAAATCTTTAATCTTCTCTTTTATCTGCCACTGTGCATTGGCAAATGAGGAGGTATGCAGCATATATCCTTCCTGCAGCATCCATCCGCCAAGCCCCACTCCTTTAAGGTAAATCTCCGTACCGGCGGCATTTACAATTTTCTGCCCCTGTACTTTAAGCATATGCTGCGCCTGCAACCCCGGCAGGCACAGCGCTGCTATTATAATCGTTAAACTAATAATTCCCCGCTTAATATTTTGTATATACATAACCTTATTTCAAATTAAATGTGGACTCAAGATTTTTAATGCGTACGGTAAATTCACCGGCTTCAACAATCCGTTTATTTTCTAACCCGATAAAGGAAAGGTGTTCAGCAGTTATGGTAAAAGATACCGTCTTGCTTTCACCCGGAGCCAGCAGAACTTTTTCAAAGCCCTTCAGCTGTTTATTCGGTCTGCTTACACTGCCGAACATATCAGTCAGATACATTTGAACTACTTCTTTACCCGCCTTTTTACCGCTGTTTTTAACATCTACGGTAACGGTCAGCGACCCGTCTTTATTCATCTCTTTTGCGCTCAGCTTCAGGTTTGCATACTCAAACGAGGTATAACTTAAACCATGACCGAATTCAAATTCTGCATGATATCCGTTCTGATCATATTTTTCAATCGGTTTATAATCATACAAGGTAATGCCGTTGGGGCTTTTAGGATAGGTTACCGGCAGCTTTCCGCTGGGGTTGGCATCACCGAACAGTAAATCAGCGGCTGCGTTACCCCCTTCCATACCTGGCAAAAAGCCAAGCAGGATACCGTCTGCATCAGCAACTGAATTCAGTACACGCGGCCTGCCCTGTATAAGAACAACTACTACCTTCTTGCCGGCTGCCATCAGTTTCTTTGCATACTCAATCTGTGCATCGGGAAGCGTTAAGTCATATATATTACCCGGAGTTTCCGTGTAGGTTGGTTCGCCAAGGCACAGGATAACCACATCAGATGCTTTGGCTTTTTTAACTGCTTCAGCACTGTTAGTTTCCTTATCAAAGGTACATCCTTCAACATACTGAACATTTCCCTTGGGCAGTTTTGCGGTGATTGCCTCCAATATGGTATTTTTTTCTGCGGGATACAATGATTCTTCATTCCCCTGCCAGGTGATGGTCCAGCCGCCGTTCAGAACAGAAAGCATATTTGCCGTCGGTCCTGTTACCAATACTTTTTTATCTTTTGCAATAGGCAGAACATCATTTTTATTCTTCAGCAATATATATGATTCCGTAGCTGCTTCCAGATTTTTCTTTCTGTTTTCATCACTTGCAAAATACTTCTGAAGGTTTTTATCCGGCATTGCATTTTCAAACAATCCGGCATTCATCTTTACTCTTAATATTCTCCGGACTGCGTCATCCAAACGGCTCATGGGAATTTTTCCCTCTTTTGCCAGCTCAACCACATATTCGTAAAAAGTGAAATCATAAGGCACCATGCTCATATCAACACCAGCCATAACAGCAAGGCGTACAGCTTCTTTTGGGGAGTCGGCAACCTTGTCGCGGGTATATAATCTTTTTATATCTTCCCAGTCAGATACAACAAATCCGTCAAACTTAAGCTCATCTTTTAATATCTCAGTCAGCAAGCGGTAGTTTGCATGGCCCGGCACTCCGTCAATTTCTCCGGAATTAACCATCACCGTTTTTGAACCCGCCTTAATACCGGCTTCAAACGGAGGTAAAAAATACTCTCTCAGTGTTCTTTCCGACATATACGCAGGTGTGCGGTCAAGCCCGTTAAAGGGAAAGCTGTACCCGATGTAATGTTTAAGACAGGTCACAAAACTTCCGGGAGGTAAAACCGGATTATGATGTGACCCGTCCAGATATGCTCCGCCCAGCTGCTGTGCAAGATAAACATCTTCACCATAGGTCTCCCATAACCGGGGCCATAACAGCTGGCGGCCTAAGTCCATAACAGGGTTAAAGTTCCAATATATACCGGATGCTGCGGCTTCAAGCGCAGTTACATCACCAACCGTCTTAGCCATCTCCCTGTTCCATGTGGATGCGGTGCCTAACGACTGCGGAAACAAGGTTGCTCCTTTGGTATAGGTAGCGCCGTGAATTGCATCAATGCCGTAGATAACCGGTATTTTTAATTTAGTCTTTTCAGCGGTTACTGTGTGGATCTTTGTCAATATTTCATGCCAGTAAGGTATGTCATGTGCTACGTCAAACACATTCAGGATGGAGCCCACATGATACTTCGCAACCGCTTCTTCAAGTTTGGCTTCATCAAGCACATGTTTCTGATCTTTAGTTCCCTGCACCTTGGATATCGCCTGCAGGGTTATCTGCGTCATCTGACCCGCTTTTTCTTCTATGCTCATTTTACCGAGCAATTCCGTGATCTTTGCCTCGGTGTCTTTTTCTGACTGCTGTCCTGATATATATGCCGGAAAAAGTATAAGTGCCAAAAGTATGCTTAATATGCTGTTTTGTTTTTTCATTGTGGTACCGGTTAAAGGAGTGTGTGAATAATACATTTAAAAACTATTAGTTAAGCAGGATAAACTTTTTTGTTTTGCTGAATCCGTTGCCTGTGAGCGAATAGAAAAATATGCCGCTTGCAAAAACTGATGGAT
>CAYYJL010000098.1:0-5372 GCA_964472245.1 uncultured Ignavibacteriaceae bacterium
TTTGCTATAAACATACCACACCGCCGGCATCGTTACACGCCCTTCAAAACGCCAGCTTTACCTTAAACTTCATGCCCGGGGAAAAATCATCCACATCAGCAACCAGCCGTATCTCTGCACCGTCACTGAAAAACTCCCATATATCAAACTGCGCATAGAGCCATATTCCCGCAGTGGCAGCCAAAAATAGGTTCCTTTGTACCCGTGCATTAGATACCTCTGCTGCTTCGCTGACTTCATCGCCAATTCCGTCTCCCAATGCCCGTTCGGCTCTCCCCACGCGGCTGTTAAAATATACCCCTGCTGCCGCTGAAAAAACAAACAGACCCGCTGTCCATGCCCCCTTACCGATATCCCCCTTGTATATACGCCCCCAGCCCGGCAGCAGCATGGTCCGCCAAACAGGAGCGTAATCATTCTTTATCACCAGGATTGGTATATACTCCTTAGTCACCACCGTATCCCCTGCGTACTCCGGCTGCTCATCACGGAAGCGGATTCCCTGCCAGTACGCTTCACGCACGCCTTCAAAAAAGCTGATAATTTTTACCGACGTGGTGCGCTGATCAGGGTAATAGACGGGATAGACAGCCAGCAGCCGCAGATAATTTTCCGCAGACTCACTCAGGTTGCCGAGTGCATAGTGCGCTTCTGCCATAATTCTGCAAACTTCAATGCTATCCTCACGGGTAATACCCTGCTGCAGGAAAAATGATTCTTCCAGCTTAACCAGTTCTTCGTAACGGTAGGATGAGAACAGTGTCATCAAATCCTCCGCCTCCAGCATTTTCACCTGGCTGTGTAATGAATCTGCTGCAGAAAGAATAAGAAATGGGATTACGAATAGAAAGCGGTATGGTCTTGTTTTCAAACTCAATACATCTGACTAAATATAGGTAAACGGAGCAGACTGATTTCCTTATCCCGCAGCCAGTTCACCGGCTGCTTCTTTCAAGATGATCAGTTTCCCCTTTACAGTAATGACTCGGTCCAGTTCCAGTTCAGCCAAAAGCTGGTTTACCGTCTGCCGGCTTGCTCCTATCAGATTGCCTATGTCCTTCTGTGTAAAGGAGTGTTTCACAACAATATCGGTACCCACCTTCCTGCCGTACTCTCTCCCCAGTTCATACAAAAACTCTTTCAGCCGGGTTTTAACATCCTTAAAAATAAGCAGGTCAAGCCGACGTTCAATCCTCTTAATACGCAATCCGATCCACTTATATATATTTACCGCCAGGGTTTTATCGTGATCCAGCAGTTCATTCATCACTTTCAGATTCAGCGGGCAGAGCGAGGTGTTGTGGCCCACTGCCTGTGCAAACTCGTTTCTCTTGGTTTCTCCAAGCAATGCAAGCTCCCCGAAGATTTCCCCTTTAGTGAGAATTGCCTTTAATACTTCCTCGCCATTTTCACGGTAATATCCTATCCTCACTTTGCCTGATGCAATCAAATATATATCGTTAGCTGCATCCCCCTCAAAATAAATGATTTCATTTTTCTTAAAGTTCTTAAATTCGTGTGCATGGGCATTCTTATATACCTCTACATCATGTGCGCAGAAAATATCAAACAAATCCACATTTTGAATAAACCATAAATTGGTCATCGTATCTTACCTTACTCGGTTCCTGTTTGTTTAATCACAGACTATTTAACCCTGTTAATTGCAACCAGATAATATATCAGCAATATCATATCCACACCAATCAGTACTAAGAACATCATCGGGTCTATCCCTTCGCTTTCGCCCAGAGCCGTTCTGTAAGTAACAAACTGTATGTAGAAGAAAAGCAGATTGATGTTTATCTTAAGCACACGTAAAAGATACCGTGCCGCCCTGTACTGGTACTCCGCATTGGTTTCCGTTATAGTAATCATATAGTTAAACTTGTGCGGATACAGTGCCAGCACACTCATACCGGCATTTAATATCAAAGCAATAGCCGGGAGAGCCCAAAATCCGGTCTTGCTGCCATATGCATCCGGTTTGCCGGAAAGTCCGAAATGCGTGGGTATCACCTCCGGCATGGCAAAAAATGCGTTAATACTGTATATTGCCAGCAGCAAGAAGGTTCCCCACCCTGCTGCCTCCAGTATATATTCAATATTATTAAACCGCAGATCCAGCTTCGGCAGTTTTACTTTTTCAGTTTGTTTCATTTTCTTCTGCTTATTATTTCTTCAATATACAATTCTATTTAAGATAGACGAACTTTTTCACCTGGCGGCTGCTCCCTGCCTGTACGGAATAATAATACACACCGCCTGCCATCCGGCCAAGAACACCTGCACCGATATACTGCTTGTGCGTTCCCTCCTCCAGTACTCCTCTTTCCGTTTCATACACGAGCTCACCTGCTGCGGTATATATACCAATTACAACATTACTCCGCACCGGCAGAGTAAATTCAAAATTGGTACCGGCATTAAAAGGATTAGGATATGCATCCCCCAATACAAAATTACCCGGCTTTACACCGTCTTCATGTACTGAGGTCAGATTAGGCATCGGAATGCTGTACACACCTCTGCCGTGAGTTGCGGCAATCAGTTTCCGGTTGCTTGGGGAGTATGCCAAATCCATTACCAGAACAGAACCCGGTACGCCGCTGTTTATATTTACCCAGCTTGTCCCTAGATTAGTGGTCGCATATACACCAAGGTCGTTCCCCACGTATATATGACCGGGATTTAACGGATCCACAACCACTGCAGAGGTTGGTACATCCGGCAGATTTGCACCGATATCATCCCAGCTGCTTCCACCAGTTGTGGAGCGGTACAGATGCGAGGTGCCGTACCCCGAAAAGGTCACATAAACAATATCCGGATTACCCGGGTCAACTGATATATCCACGGGGTAACGGTCTGGCAACGTGCCTGTTATATTAGAAAACGATGTTCCTCCGTTGGTGCTCTTAAAAACTTCAGCCGGACGGACATTTGGTGCTGTTGTTATATATACAATATCTGGATTATTATACGCAATAGCTATGGAAAGCACAGGGTCCCCGTTGATATTCTGATTATTGTTCAGTACACTCCAACTATTTCCGCCGTTGGTTGTTCTGTAAAGTTTTTTCCCTCCGCCATACAGCACTTTGCCGTTTGAGGGAGCTACAAGAAACTGACCGTTAAATGCCGCGCTTGATGAAGGTATGGACATCCCCTGCCAGGTAACACCTTTATCAAAAGATCTTGCGGTATTTAAGTACTGGGACGAGCCATACATAGTATCAGCACTTGTCGGTGATATCTGTGCACAACAGCCATCACCGCCAATACCTCTTCTCCATGCAGCGGTTCCTTCCCACACGGCAGTTGCATTATCCTGCATACCTCCCACAAGCCGGGTTGAATCCGCGCGGGAAACACCAATCCTCTTATAAAACTGTGTTGTCTGATATCCGCCGTTGCATCCCTCAAAGGTATCGCCAAAATCAAGCGTTCTGAATACACCTCCGTCATTACCAAAGTATATAATGTTCGGGTTTGTCGGATGCTGAGCCCACGCATGATGGTCTGCGTGAGAATAATCCGGAGGCCCCTCCGGTCCGCCAATCGGAGGCACACCAAAATCCCAGTTATACCAATACGATTTCTGTGTCAGTGTACTTCCACCATTTGTGGATTTAAATACATCTACTCCTGCCGTTAAAAGTTTATTAACATCCGTCGCATGAGGAACTACAAAATGTGCAAACCATCCCTGGTACGTTGCATAATCCTGCGTGTTTATAACCGTCCATGTTGCACCAAAGTCAGTGGTCTTGCAGAGATTAGTCCCGGCTCCCGAGGTTTCCCCAAAACCGATACTTGCAAACACGATATCACTGTTGGTACCGCTTGCAGCCAGCAGTGCCTTACCTCCCCATGCCGCCGGCAGTCCTGATGTTATCTTTACCCAGGTAGCACCGCCGTTGGTTGAACGGTATATACCGGTTCCTGCTGAGTTTAAGTTTCCGCAGGCAGCCAGTATCTGCTGAGGATTATCAACATTAATCACAATATCAGATACCATAACAACAGGATGAACCAAAACCCAGCTGCCCCCTGCGTTTGTGGACTTATATATACCCTCAGTAGTGCCTGCATACAAGGTATCCGGACCTGCGGGATGCAGTTTAATTACCTGAACACCTCTGCGCTGGTCATAAGTCCAGTCAATTGACTTGGTCCACGTTGTGCCTCCGTTTGTTGTTTTCAGCAGTCCTATACCATAGCTGCCTCTGGTATTTCGTATACTCAAACCACCTATGGAATTCTGATAGCCGTACACCTCGCCTGTTCCTATATACATCACATCCGGATTATCATAATTAATTGCTATTGCCCCCACACCGTTAACGGGATATCCTGTTTCTATATATTCCCACGCCTGCACACCCACACCCGCGGTTGTGCTTTTCCACAGCCCGCCGCTTGCCGCACCTGCAAATATAATATCCGGCTGAGTGGGATGTATAGCAATGGAAATTGTTCTGCCGCCAATATTTTTGGGACCCAGCGCCTGCCAATCTTCCGCCTGAACATTCTGCCGCTTTGCTGCCATCATCAGATGCTGTTCATAAGCACGGTAATATTTATCTGCCGGGATATCATCGTAGGGATACGCCCGCTCCTTGACCCACTGATCCATTGCCTGCAGCGCGCCGGATTGCTTTATCCCCTTGTGGGGATTAAATCCGCGGTAATAAATCCCCTGCAGCGTTCCGTGATAGAGGAACATAATCATCACTGCGGGAAATAAAATTAGTAATAGCTTTTTCATTTGTTGTACCGGGTTTTTACTGCTTATAAACAAGATTTCTATACCCAAAATAACGATTTTAGACGTGAGAGCAAGGCAGCCCCCGGCACCCTTAACACCGTTAAATTCAGGATTATTCCAATTTAACCCTTTCGTTAATGTCTCCTTCTCATCACGCCAATTACCTGGGAACTCTTTGCTTCCTTGTCTTAAAACTCAACGCTGAAGGCGTGACAGGATTATAGGAAAAATGTCTGAATCAGGATTTACAGGATTCTAGGATTTACAGGATTATTTTTGCAAGATTATAATCAGCCGGTGATAAATTGCTTATCAATAACGCTGAAGGCGTGACAGTATTATAGCAAAAAATGTCTGAATCAGGATTTACAGGATTCTAGGATTTCTAGGATTATTGTTGCAAGAGTATAATCAGCCGGGGATTAATATGCTTATCAATAACGCTGAAGGCGTGGCAGGATTATAGAAAACAGATCAATCGAAAATACAAAACGCCGAAGGTGTGACAGTATGCTTGCGAGTCCGCACGTGAATATTCCGATTGTCTCCCTTGCGTTTTCTCCTTGCGCCCTTGCGTTAAACAAATAACGCTGAAGGCGTG
>CAYYJL010000098.1:5472-8018 GCA_964472245.1 uncultured Ignavibacteriaceae bacterium
TCTCCCGCTGATTACGCTGATCATCGCGGAACTCCTTGCGTCCCTTGCGTTTTCTCCTTGCGCCCTTGCGTTAAACAAATAACGCTGAAGGCGTGACAGGATTATAGTAAAGGCATAAACTATAATCCCCGAACGCCGAAGGTGTGACAGTATGCTTGCGAGTCCTCCCGTAAACAATTCCGGATCATCTCCCGCCTATCACGCTGATGACCGCGGAACTCCTTTTGTCAAACAAAAAAAAACGTTGAAGGCAAAACAGGATGCTTACAAACCCACTATACAAACATCCTATAAATTGTACCCGTGATAACCGCCGAGCGCTTTAAATTTTCATCTGTACCTCTTTATTCGTTGTACGAGGCTTAAACGAATTTTACCTCTTGGAGCGATAGGTTAATATTTAAACCTGGCAGCATATTGATATGTTTTTTGCTTATGTTTGAACAGATAATCTGACAGAATTTGAAGATGTCAAGGAATATACTTTCTTTTGGAAATCTTCATCCCCGGTGCATCTGTTTTATTTCATTTCAAAACGGAGATCCTTCAATGAGTACGAAAATGATTTCTCTTTACCTGCTACTTGTCAGTTTAACCGCACCCGGGTGTATGATGATGCATACGGTCAGCACCTCACAAGAGCACAATCACAACAATACGAATAAAACCGAATCAAATGCTTCCGTGGTATATACCACGCGGGATGTAGATGCCGGCGGGACCACGTTACAACTCACCCTGCCTGAGATGATTCCGCATGCCTCCAACCATTTTACTATTACATTTAATAATGTAAAATCGGGTCTACCCATGCCTGATGCTGATTTTTCCATTTTAATCATGCTAAAACATTCTATTGAATCTGAACATCAGACGCATCAGCTCAGCGAAACAACCCAAAGAATATATCCTGAATCTTTTAATTCCAAAAGCGGTAATTACTTCTTTAAAACAGATTTCCCTTCGGCAGGAGTATATGAATTCTCAATTGAAATATATAAAGCTGCCGGTTATACTTCGGATGTGCCCATCATCATAAAGCAAATCGTCCAGGTACCCCACCATCAAAACAACATTACGCAGCATGAAGGGGGCATGACCGGAATGATGACTCCAATTATGATTGGGGGTGGTGTGGCAATGCTTGTGATGATGGCGTTTATGATGGGCATATTTTAACTAGGTCACTATAAATAATTCTCGGTTTTTTAATTTTTAAGAACACGGCTCTGGATTTTCTTTTGCGTGGTGCATATATTTATTTATTTTAAACTCCCTTTATAGGGCTGGTTTGTGTTAATTTGTACTGGAGACAATAATTTATGGCAGAAATAAAACATACTCTCCCCAAATGGATACTCATCGTATCCGGATTTTTCGCATTTATTGAAATCATGGTCAGCTTTCAACTGGTCTTTGCACCTGAAACCGTTGCAGAAAACGTGGATCTGGGTGCACGCGGAGTTTTATATATCATTTATATGTGGGCAGCACGGCAGTTTGCCATTGGTTTCATTACTGCATTTTCGGTTTATAAAAAATCCTCCTCCATGCTTACACTCTCTTTTATCTTCTTCCTGGTTATGTTCTTTGGCGATTTGATTATCGGCATAGCACAGAAAGAAAATCCAATGATCTATCTTTCACTTGCAATGTGCCTTATTACTTCACTAATGCTTTTTGCCATAAACAAAAACACCTCGAGTGTAGCCGTATAAATAAGAAAAAGCTAAAAACGTAGCCCGGCATATCACTCCACCCGTATAACCCTTTCAGCGGTTAAACTGCCATCGGAGTTCTTTGTTAACTTGAGTATCCCGCTGCCGCCGGGACCCCTTTCTCTTGCTCTGTACCGCTCATCCACAAACGGCTCTCCTTCAAACACATAATCATTGATGTAATAAGCATTATTGTTTTTATCCAGCAGAATGCAGTGTATATGTGCAGGTGCTGTCCATGAGGGATAAGGTCCCGGTTTAATGGTCTGAATTTCAAATGTACCATCTGCACCCGTCATGCCGTATGCATGAAGATATCCGTGCCAGCGGTGTACTCCCTCTTCATTTCCTTTCTTCGGATATATACCGCCCGCATTGGTTTGATATATATACACAATCATTCCCGCAGCCGGGTTTCCTTTGCTGTCAACAATTTTATTTTTTATGGTTAGTTTTTCTCCCGGCAGTGTATCAAAGGGAACCCGGAGCGTGGAAGTCAATTTTTCCGGCATGAGAACAAAGGCAAATAATTCTGATTCATCCGGCGAACTCGCACAGTCTTTACCCGCAAGTTTTTTAATCAACTCTCTTCTGCTTTCACCCGCCTGCTGGCACGATGCGGTTCCGGCAAGCAGCACACACACAAACAAAACCACTGCTGTACTATTTTTCATAACTGCCTCTTTTTTTTACGTTGGGGAAATTCCGCACTTTTTTTACACGCAGCACGGGTTTTGGGATAAACGGAAAAATAACAGGATGCGGCTAGGTTGCATAGCAGAATACCCGCTTTTTTATTCCGCCTGTCATTCATTACATTTGCTCAAT
>CAYYJL010000099.1:0-1714 GCA_964472245.1 uncultured Ignavibacteriaceae bacterium
GCTGACTCAAGCATTCCAGACACTCTATGGTGAAGATATCATTGCAGTGGATGGCAGAGGAGCCCAAAGCATGGTGATGGCTGGAGCAGGCGGAACGGTTTACTATTTTGACGGTATTCTGCCGGTTGAACTCACTTCATTTTCCGCATCTGCTATTAACGGAAAAATTCATCTCCTCTGGAGCACTGCCACTGAATCAAATAACAGAGGATTTTCCATCGAAAGAAAATCAGAAGGTACCTGGCAGGAAATCGGATTTATTCCCGGCGCGGGAACCTCAACCACCCGCCGGATATATACATTTATTGATGAGAATCCTCTCTTTGGTAAAAATATCTACCGGCTCAAGCAGATTGACTATGACGGTACCGTTACCTATTCCTATCAGGCAGAAAGCGATAACCAGCTCCCCGCTGTTTTTGAAATTGAACAAAACTACCCAAATCCGTTTAATCCTTCAACCACTTTCAGTTTCAGATTAGCGCAGGAATCAAGAGTTAACATTTCAATTTACGATGTTACAGGAAGCATTGTTGCAACAGCATATGAAGGCAAGCTCCAGGCAGGAAGACATGCAGTGGATTTCCGGGCCGCAGATCTGGCAGGAGGTATATACATATATAAAATCACAGCCGGCTCATCATCTGCATCAGGCAAAATGACACTCCTTAAATAAAACACGGTTACCGGATAAGGCAGGATTAACAGGATCAATTTCGTAGCTGTGTAAATTATATCGCTGAGAGAGGAACTTATGTTCCTCTCTGTGTACTTAGTGCATTCTTTGTGGTCTCTGTGGTTAGCTGCGGATGAGTAACGGCAGTCTCACCTCACCCTATATATCCCAACTGACCGAAAATCTTTTTCTGGTCTGTTCAGAGACTCTTTTCAATCTCCTTGTAGCCGGATCAATGGGGCACCAGAGCGTTCTCGCAGTAGCAAGCACCCTGCCATCTGCCTTGCGTACAAAATCGGTTAATCGTTCAAAATGAATTTTTTCTGATTTCCCCACCTTTGTTTTTGCAATAAGCTCTTCCCCCAGCAATGCGGGATACTTATAATCAATTTCATGTCTGCTGACAATCCACAGATACTCGGCTTTTTCTTCTTCTGAAGCTGCATGGCTCCAATGTGCTATTGC
Source organism: uncultured Ignavibacteriaceae bacterium (assembly GCA_964472245.1). Taxonomy (GTDB): domain Bacteria; phylum Bacteroidota; class Ignavibacteria; order Ignavibacteriales; family Ignavibacteriaceae; genus H2-BAC3. The sequence goes on from CAYYJL010000099.1 coordinate 1,142, forward strand.
CGCTTCCTGCACCCAGCGTAGATATACTGTATTATTCACATGATTGAGTATATCAATATCACCGCTTTCCACGGTTATATGATATTCATAAACTTCTTCTGCCGGATTTTCTGTCATATGCTGTTTATATATCAATGATTAATTTAAGCGGACAATTACAACACGCCGGTTCTGAGCGCGACCTTCTTCTGTGCTGTTATCCCCTACAGGATAATCCTGTCCCATACCGCGGACGGTAAACCGCTTTGCGGATATTCCTTTTGATTCAAAATACTTCAGCACGGCATTGGCTCTTTCCTGGGAAATTCTTTTATTGATTTCTGCACTGCCGGTATTATCCGTGTGCCCTTCAATCAGCCACGTACTGGTCAGATCAGCAAGCATCTCTTTGGAAAGTTTGTTCAAGTCTTCATAAGCCGCAGGCAGCAACACTGCACTTCCTGATTTAAACGATGCGCCTGCACTCAGTACAAATTCTTTTGTCACTTCATAAGGTACAGGAACTTCCTTAATAATCTGCTCCTTTTTTATCGGGCATCCTGATGAATCCACCTGAACACCTTTTGCCGTATT
>CAYYJL010000099.1:1814-8006 GCA_964472245.1 uncultured Ignavibacteriaceae bacterium
TTTACCATTTCCGGGGTTCCGGGGCAGTCATCAAGATAATCCGGAACTCCGTCCTTATCTTCATCAAACGGACAGCCGTATATATCAACTTTAACTCCCGCCGCAGTATTGGGGCACATATCTTTTGAATCGGGCACTCCGTCCCCATCCTGATCGGCATCACCAAAAAACGCGAAGGAAAGACCGAGATGACCGTAAAGCACCATATCATTATTTGTACCTTTAAGCGTGTTATCCAGATTATCATCCGGACTGATAAACGCACCGCCGATAAGATTGAGTGTTAAATTTTTGGTAAGTAATATCCGGAAGCCCAGCTCGGAGTTTAAATTCAGTTCATTCGTTTTGTATTCCGGAGTACGGGTAAGTATAACTCCCCCTTCCCCCTTTGGCTTGAATGAAAGTAAACTTGCGCCAAAAGTCATTTGCGGAAAGAACACCTCCCCTATGGATAAATTATAAACCACCGCCCCGCCAAGATATTGCAAATCAGTTCTGTACTCAACGGGATTAAACGAAGCATCCTTCCCTTTTACATAGCCGTAAGAACCAAAAGCTTTTAGTCCGAAACTGCTCTTTGAGTTGGTTGGGAAAAAATATTCAAGCGATGCCATCCCCATATAATCCAACGTAAATCCGGAGTAGTCGGTCAAGCCATGAGTCGGGCCTGCTCCAACAGAAAACACGAGAGTTCCTGTAAACGGATGATATACTTTTTGCGCTTTTATGGGTAAAAACGGTAGAATAAGCACTAAAACTAATATAAATCTGTACATGGTTTCTCGAATTTTTATGTTTTCAACCCCTAATTTACGGCTTAACTTTGTATGAATGAAATGTATGTGCAGTTATATCCCCGCGGCGGGTATTCACCCGGCATGATGTGACTTCCCGGAAAAATAAAGATGAATCTCCGGCGATGCCCCCTTTATTTCAGCATTACAATTTTTTTAGAAATACTTCTGCCGGCAGTTTGCAGATGAATGAAATACACGCCAGACGAGTATCCAGTCAGATTGAGCAGGTACTCACTTTTTCCGGCGGGGAGCTCTCCCTCAAACAGGGTTAACACTTTTTCACCGGAGATAGAAAACAGAGATATTTCTCCTGTGATTGATTGCTGCAATTCAACACTAACTCTGGTACCGGGATTAAACGGATTAGGATAATTATTCATCAGCAGATAAGTACCTGTCTGCTGCGGATTTTCCTCCGCATCGGTCAGCAGTATAGTTACATTGGATATGCTTGTAGTCTGCGGAGTGATTTCCAGTGAGGCGATGATTAAATCCGGATTATATATAGACTGTGCACGAAGATCGTATATACCATACGGGAGTTTCGGCAGAATAAAGGAATTATCGGAAAAACCGATGCCGGAAGAATAAATTAAACCGTTAGCCGGGGAGCTTGCGTAAAGAAGCAGGGCTGGACTAATCTCATCTCTCAAACCCGGCTGAATCACTCCGGAAATCCGTCCGTCTCCAAATGCGGAGTCCCGTTTCATTGCAAAGTTCACATTGTTAACATTTGCATTGACGAAAATGGAATCAGCTTGCTGCCAGAATACTGCTGAGGTGGAGTCCGCCGTAAAATAAGACGGTACAAAATAGTTGGAAAATGCCTGAGCAAAATAATGACCTGCGTTTTCAATATTACTGACTGTATATACTCCCCTTAAACCTGTTACGGCTGCATACACTTCATCGGTTGAATCCGCATCTGACCGGGGCTTATTGGGATTATGTTTCCCCTTTCTGATAACCACAACACCCTTACCCACAGAGTAACCGGAAATGGAATCCACAACAACCCCTGATATACTAAACCCTGGCGCAGGAACAGAAGCCCGGCTGATATCCACCGTATATATGGAATCCTTCTTCACCCTGTGAACAGCAGCAGAAAAGGGATTAGTTGTATTGCCGGAGAAGAATAAATTTTCCGTATTAAAGGAAGCAGCCGCTAAATACTCCCCTGGCGGCAGCACGGCCTCATACCGTCCATATACATCTGTATTTGTTGAACTGAAAAGGTCAACACCATCTTTCATAAAATAAACAGGTATATTTGCAGCAGGTACTCCTGCATCGGTAATAGTCCCCTTGATAGTTCCCGCAGCATAAGACTGTTCATAAAAATTAATTTTCATCTTTACACGAAGCGGTTCGGGCTGATAATCCACATAGACAAACATGGTATCAACAGTATCCAAAACAGTTACATTGTAGTACTCGGAAAGGATACAGTCCATCCCCAACGTATCACCGGGCATAACCCAGATAGGATAGGTATTATATAAGTCCCATCGTAAAAAGTACCTATTTTGCAGATAACTGATACTATCTATTGCCAGAGACTGGTTGCCTTCATTGATGAAATATACTTTCTTAAACCGATGAAAGACATCCTCAAACTCGATTTTTCCCGGTTCAATTTCCAGTCCGGGCTGAGCGTAGATTTGCAGTGTCAGTGAAAGAAAAACTGCCGAAATAAGGGATTTAATCATTTTTTTGATAATTTTCCATACACGATTAGTTAAATATAACTTGAAATAGTGACAAACCGGCTTGAACAATTCAGAAATTAATTTCCTAAATTTTTCCGCAGATACCATAAACCCTCTGCTTGCATCGGCAACTTCGGGGGATGAACCTGCTCTCAGGGAGCTTTCCTTGCTGGTCCAAACACTGGCACACGGTTTTTTCATGTCTAAATATTACCTGAAAAAAATCGTCAATCTGGAGGATGTGGAGGATCTAACCCAAAATGTACTTCTGTCGTTTACGGCTCAGATTTCTAAGATAGAAAACCCGGAATTCTGGCTGAGAAGGGTACTTTTCCTCACTTTTGTCAGCTTTTACAAGAAATCAAAAAAGGTTAAAATCTTTGATATAGATGATGAACTGCGCACCAGGAAAGTGGAGTTTAACTTTGGAGAAAACCCGGACTCGGAAAAAATTCTGGCGCTGGTCTCCAAAATGTCTGAGGAAAAGCAGCAGCTCATTAAAATGCGTTTTTGGGAGGATTTGAAATTCAACGAAATTGCTGAGATTCAGGGAAAATCGGAAGATTCAGTAAAAAAGATGTTCTACCGGCTGGTTTTGGAACTGCGGGAGAAACTGCAATAATGTCCCATATCACAATTTATTATTACTATTTGAGTAAATGAAAAACACTGATTTTGAAAAATTAATAAATACTCTCAATAATCTGCCGGAAGAGGTGACTGCCTCTTCAGCCGCTGATATTGAAAGACGCTATCCGGAGCTTTCCGGAATCGGTACGGTATTAGAAAATACCGGAACAGCTTTTGCCCGCACGGCTCACCCCGATGAACTGCTGCTTGCTGAACTCATTCTAGCTGAAGGCGAAGGGAAAGAACTCTCTCCGGAGCTTCAAAAAATTTCGGGTCATGTTCAAAGCTGCTTCCTCTGCCGGCAGACCTATGCGGCGCTTCAGGAAGATGTACCTGTTTTCAGGAATACAGTTTTACCTGCTAAGACGGGAGTTACCCGTAAAAGATCAGCTAAAAGATTTGATGCTGTCATTTACAGGATTAAAAAAGCATCCATATATACTTCACGTATCGCAGCAGTTATTCTACTGTTTATTCTCTCTTTATATGGTGTTTCAGAATTGGTAAAACCACAGAATATCCGCTTAGGGCAGGCAGATATAGAAATTGAAGGAATAACCAGAACGCTGACAGCTGACCAGTATTCAGTTGCCCTTGTGCTTATTGATAATGATGAGATTTCGGGTGCCATAGACATTCTCGAAAAGGAAATTGCAAACGCACCTCAGGATGCCGGTGCATTTTATACGCATTATATAACAGGACTGTTGCGGTTTTCCGAGGCAGAAAATTCCTGGTTTGGTTTATTTAAGGGATATGATACTGAGCAGCTTGCATCAGCATCTGCAGACCTGGAACTTGCCATTGAAAAGAACACTTCAGGTAAGTATGAAAATGTTACTTACGATGCCTCTTTTTATCTAGCCAAAACATATATACTCAGGCAGAAATATGATAAAGCAAAAGAATTATTGCAATATGTCATCGCCTCACGCGGCAGCAAAGCCGGAGAATCTGAGAAGCTTTTAAAAGAACTGCACTAATGAAACAATTATTGTTTCTCTGCACTGCTCTGCTGTTCCTGTTGTTCTTGCTCCCGTTAAATACCGGATCCGCATATACACAGGTGTTACTTTCTTCCCCGGGCAATGCAAATGATTCCCTTGACCCCGGTTTTGAAAAAATTGTACAAACCCTGCGCAGAACTAATACGGAAAACATCAGTCTGCTCGGAGCAAGAAAATACAAAACGGGTTACCGCCGGGCACTTATTGCATTAGACTCGCTTAAGAAATCCGGCAGATATCAGGAACTGTACGATAGTCTCTCAGCTTATTTCCAATACTCCCCTGCCAGTTTCATCTATTACGAAGAACTCATAAAAGCCGGCTCAGCTTCGGGTAACCTCCTGCTTCTGAAAAACAGATTGGATAATATCCGCCCATTACTCATTTCTGAATATGAATTGTACGCAAGAGCGGTTATCCTTAATCTGCGGGGGAATATAGATTCTTCACTCTCTATTATTAAGGATATATATTCAAATAACCGCAACAACCCGGCAGTATTTTTGCAGTACGCTAACTCTCTGCGTGAAAAAGGAGAATACTCTGAAGCGATGCGGTTAATCGAGGCAAACCAGAATATATACACCAGTAATCCTCATGTGCTGGGAGATATTCTCATCCTAAAGGGAAATATCAGCTTTGTCCGGGGAAACTATACCCGCGCGGAAGCATACTACAAACAGGCAGCAGAAATTTCGGCTCCTGTGTATGATTTATATACAGTGGCAAAATCCGGGATTAATACCGGACTGGTATTAGATATGTACGGCGATATTGAAAACGCACGCGCTGCCATGGAAGAAGGCATCAGGATATCAAAAGAAATACGGGAGCCGGAATTAACCGCCTACGGCTATTCTGAACTTGGTGTTTCATGGAGTTTTACTGCCGATTACCTGGAAGCTCTCGATTATTATAACAAATCCATTGATATATACACAAAACTGGGCAATCAGATACGGCTTGCCTATCTTTACAGCAATAAAGGTAATATTCAAAATATACTCGGCAACTATGGCGGAGCAATAAAAACATATGAAGCGGGGCTGGAGTCTGCTGGGGATGCGGTCCGTGCTGTTATCCAAAACCTGACCGGTCTTGCTGATTCGTACAACAATCTGGCTAACTATACCGCTGCTCTGCAATATTATAATGAAGCCACACAGCTTGCAAATAAAATTGATGATAAGGATTTGCTTTCCCATATTGAACTGGGTATCGGCAGTTTTAAAATAAATATTGGTGCTTACCCTTCCGCTGTTCAAAACCTGGAAAGTGCTTTGAATTTTAACCGGCAGTCCGGCAATAAATCCCTCAACGCTGAAATTAAGGATAAACTTGCACTGGCTTATGCGGGTATGGGTCAGTACTCGGCAGCACTTATGTTGTTAGATGAGGCAAATAAAGAAGCCGCAGCGGTGAATGATAACTACCTGCGGGTTCTTATCGCTCTTCACACAGCGGAAATACTGGGTGAAACAGAGGAGTACGAAAAAGCATTTGCACTGCTTGGCAGAATCCGTCCCCTCATGCAGCAACCCGGTTATGAAAATATTCTGACAGAATCCTTCCTCCTGGAAGCAGACTTATCACTTAAAGGAGAAAACCTTCAACAAGCAGCAACCGCACTTGAAAGCATCCGTGAGCAGATTCTCTCAGGGACAAACTTCCGGTTCAGAATAACTTTCTTTTCACTGGCAGGCAGTGTTGCCTCCGGAATGAATAAATTGCAGGAAGCAGCAGAAGCATATGAATCAGCCATAGCTGAATATAATAAGGCATCGCATTCGCTTATTGACCGCGACGGAAGTTTAACTTCGCTTTCGGCTCAGGACGGGCTGCTGTTTGATAAAGCTATTAATGTATATATCAATCTGGGAGATTTTAACCGCGCTTTTGAATTGATCGAGCAGTCAGCGGGTAAGTCTGCCTATAAAAATGTATCTTCGCTTATTTTATCGGGGTACACAGCAAATGCTGGCCTGCTCGAAAATGAATTTCCGGCCCAATTGTATGAGGTCAACAACGATGCCTACAAGAACATTG
>CAYYJL010000100.1:0-7988 GCA_964472245.1 uncultured Ignavibacteriaceae bacterium
AAGCCGTTTTTACTGAGTTCAGTACCCCCCTTAAAACCAATTGCCATTAGCAAGTATAAGGAAAAGAATTTAGGCAGCGGCTGCGGGATGGTGAGATCTGAGCCCACCCACACAGCCAGCATCCCCAGAAAAAAGAACAGAACAGGGGCATTAAGTAGATTTGATACGATTAATCCGGCATCCATAAGTATTTTTTATTGATGATTTTCTGAAACCATACTCTTAAGATAGTGAAAAATCCCGCTTTCTTTAATTTGAAAATAATCCCCGCTTTTCTTATTTCCCGCCTGATCCTTCTGTTTTAGTATACACATATCCTTTAAACAGAGCCGTTTAGGGCAATAAATTCAGCGTTTTTGGACCAAAACAGAGGTTTTTTACATTAATAATTTCGGCACGGGAATTGCTTCATAGGGGAAAACCTAAATTTTTGGAACTGAAATGAAAAGCTTAATTCAATATTTTATTTTCGTATTTCTGGTTATCGGACTTTTCGGATTCGCTTTCGCAGATTATTCAAATACGGGTGATGAACCCGCAGGCAAAAAGGCCTTTGTTGATGCTAAATGTAACAGCTGCCACTCTGTTACCTCACAAAATATTGAAGCAAAAAAGAAAAAGGATGTTGTTGACCTTTCCACTGTTGGAAGCGAACACAAAGCCGATTTCCTTAAAAAATACTTACTCAAGACAGAGCAATTGAACGATAAAAAACATCCATCTCTCTTCAAGGGTGAAGACAAGAACCTGGATGAAATTATTCAATGGCTCGGAACACTAAAGAAAGACACAAAATAGTACCTATTCGCCTCTCCCCGGGGCGAGAAAAACACACACAGTTAAAACCCTCTAAAAGGCCTGCAGGCCACACACACTGCAGGCCTTCCTCTTTTTAAAGCAATATATATAATCCCGCGAAGCTTTATTTAAGCACGGTCATCTTGCGTACAACCCTGCTGCTGCCCGAGGTAACCTCATAAAGATAGATGCCTGAATTCAGATTTGCAGCATCCAGCATCACCGTGTGCGTGCCGGCTGAGTATATACGGGATACTGCCGGAGCCGCTTCTTTCCCCAGTACATTATATATCCTGAGTGTTACCGCTCCTGCCTGCTCCAGCTGCATGGTAAATGAAGAGGTTGGATTAAACGGATTGGGATAGTTTTGCGATACAGTGAATCCGGTTATTCTCCCTTCATCTTCAATTCCTGTTGCGGGTGTAAGCTGCGTAAACCTTTTATATTCAGACTGATATACTTCCTTGGTGGATGTACTCTGTACAAAAACAATTACTCCCACGCTGTCCGCAACCCAGGATGAGTTCAGTGTGAGACCCTTTTCAACGGTTTTGGTTTCGCCGGCACCAATGGTAAAACTTTCCCCGCTGCCGCCGGTTACTAATTTACGCAGTACATTGGTGTGATTGCTTATTCCGTTTCTGCCGGCATACATGAGATTTTCCACTAATACAACATGAACCACCAGATCGGTCTGTGCAATTGTTCCGGTGCGTTTAATCACTGCCTGCAGAGTTCCGCTGCTGCCGGATACAGTACCGTGCAACGTTATTTCCAGCGGACTGTCTTCTGTAACAGCACTGTTCAGTGCGTTCGGCCAGCTGCCGTAACTGTTGGTCTGCAATGCCCCGCGGAAAAATGCACGCGGCGTGGATGTAAAGGGGCCGTAATATTGATTCCGTGCCTGCGGGTCTGCTGTATTTGCCTGATTAAGCGGATCATCAGGATACGGATAACTCATGTGATAGTATATATAATTCAGCTTTGCTGCATTTGCAGGATTACTGTTCCTGTAGGATGCCAGCGCATTATACGCACCCGGGCATACACCGCAATGGGAATTGGTGAATACTTCCACCAGCACTTTCTTTTCTCCCGCTTGAAGCGGAATCATTAAAAGCATAGCAAAAAGAACAATCGCTTTTTTCATTTGGATATCTCCTGTTTATAAATAACTGATTACCTGTAACCTGAACCCCTTGTACGGCAGTATATATCTGCACACACCGTTAGAACAAACCTGACCGCCCCGCTCCTTGCCGTAGGAAAACACAACCGTGTTCTGCTGATTCAGCCGGATGCCCCCTTCCCACAGCAGCCATCGGCTTTCACCGGAGGCATCTGCGGGATTTTCCGTAATCTCATATCTGACTGTTCCGTTTAAAAAACCTTTCCATATCAGGGAAAACGCACTAAAATAATTATTGTATTTTTCTTTTGAAGTATTGTAATTATCGTTTACGCTCTCAAACTCTGCCTGATACATTACCCCCCACTCCCTGCTGAATGTATGCTGACCTTTAACAGGAAACACAACTGAGCTGATTTTATGCGAATTTGCACCGCCGGTAAAATCAGAGTAGAATACCTTTTTTCTTGCCGCAGCAGAAACCTTTATAGAGTTTACTCCGTCATAATAGTATTCCCCTTCTATATATATCTCGCTGAATGGTGACCGCGCATCATCAGATGAGGGCAGAACACCCGAGGCATCTTCCTTCTTAAAAACAAAATTGCTTGCATCATACACATAAGCAAAATGCCGGGAAGAAAGTGAAGCATTAAGAGCCAGTGTCAGCTTATCGCTTGCCATATAATTAACTTCCGCCTGAAGCCCTGTTTCATCATTAAAATCCACCTGATGCATCGCTCGGGAAAGCAACGTGGAGCTGTGTTCCTTGTGCACAATAGGCCCGTTCTGAAACGGCAGCGCCTTGGAAGCCCTGCCAAAATCATCCCGCTCAAACGGGTCACGCGGGTCAAACCGGTAATTTTTGTAATCTAACGTCGCACTCCATGCATCCTTGAAGTAAGAAAAAGAGGCAAAAATTCCGTTCCCCCATGATACCGCATTTTCATCCAGCAGATTACTGCGCTTAAGAGAATAATCTATATATACTGCCATCTGATCATTGGAGTATTCTGCAAAAAGTCCGGGAATCTCCGTTTTCAGCCGCTTTTCCCCAACCGCTTGGGGAATTCTCCCTTCTGCATATATATACGCCACTCCTGCCTTTAACCCGCGCACCGGATAAAACTCCGCAGAGGCAGTACGCAAAGCATACCGTTCCGTCTTGGCAATAAAAACAGAATCCCATGCCTCTACCGTTCCTCCGCTGACCGTTACCGAAAAGTACTTCTGTTTATAGACCGCCAGTACACCATCCATCCATGTATCAAATGCCAGGCCCCTGTTTTCAAAAAGATTCAGCCCAAGCCCCCTGCCGTAGAGCTGGTTAAAATTTCCGGCACGGAGATATATATCATTCTTCTTATATTCGACAAACCTTCTCTTTAAGCCGGAAAAAGCCGGACCGTATTCCGCAGGAGAATCATACAACAGCCGGAATCCCGCTGTCACCTCATCGCTCAAACCAAAACGCACATCAGTCAGGTTCTCAAAATACTCAACTCTCCCTTCAAAACCTGCAAGTGCACGTTTACCTGCGCCGTAACGCAGCACATTGCTCACCGATGTCTGCACCTGTGCTGTAACTTCCGCTGTCAGAATAAAAACCGTAATGAATATATATAGCAAGAGGCGCATCGTCATTCCTTACCCAGTACTTCTTTGATTTTCTGTTCCAGTTTAATTTCATCACCGGGCAGATAACCCGTTTGGCGGTATTGTATATTCCCCGATTTATCTATTAACAGTGCATAGGGTATGCTTTGTCCGTTAAATTTTTGTATATACTCTCCTGATGGATCAGCTGTATTATCAAATACAATTCCGTTTGCGGAAAGATACCCCTTCACTTTGGAAAAACCTTTTGGAGTATCCATATTAATCCCGAACACCTTAAACCCTTCCCCGGCATACTTTTGATGCAGCTCATTCAGGATTTTCAGTTCATGCCGGCACGGCTCGCACCACAAAGCCCAGAAAGTAATTAAGACCGGACCGGATTTCCGCAGCTGCTCAACAGTCACCTTCTCACCTGACAGGGTGGAAAACTCCACAGAAGGCGTCTTTTGAGCGGATAAATTGGCGGACAAAAAAAGCATTATAAGGGCAAATCTAAGCAACGGGAACTCCTGATAATTGCTGAAACACACTCCAATATGCAAATCCCCTCCCAAAAATTCTGTCCCAAAAGCGACATTTTTTGAGGAGGGGGATACGGTCGTACTTGAAGTTAGCTGTATTTTCTTTGTCCTAACCTCATGAGGACTTAGCGCGGGAAAGGGAGTTACCTCTTCGTTACGCCGTTCAGAAAAAGCAGTGTGATATTTTTATCGGTCTATAATCCATGCCATTTTACACCACCCTCACAACCAAACTCCCCGTCTTCTGTTCTGTTAATGCATACCGGTAAGCATCGGGAATTTCCTCCATTGTGTAATACCTGTCTATCACTGGCTTCAGTTTCCCTTCTTCGGCCAGCCGGGTGAACAGCTTGATATCTTCCTTATTTTCCTTCGGCAGCGGAAAGGTAACTCTCTTACCCGACGATTTGCTTTTCAGAATCGTCAGCCACACGTTTTCTAAGTTTTTGCCAAAATCCGTTGCAAAGAAAATTCCCTGCTCCTTCATTAAATGTTTACAGGTGAAATAGGAACTTTTACCCACCGCATCAAAAACATAATCAAATGTTTTGTTGATTGCCGTAAAATCCTGTGTCTGATAATCAATCACTTCATCTGCTCCCAGGGACTTTACCAGCTCAACATTTTTTGTACCGCAGACGGCAGTTATCTCCAGCCCCAGATATTTGGCAAGCTGAACAGCACTGCTGCCTATTGATCCGCTTGCACCGTGAAGCAGCATACTCTGCCCCGGTTTAATGTTCAGGCGTTTCAGATATGCCATCGCAAGCCATGGACCCTCATTCATTGCCACAGCTTCTTCAAAGGTAAAGTTTTTAGGTTTATAATAGACAGACGCAGTTTCGGCAACTACCATATACTCCGCATGTGCACCAAATGTAATCTGTTCCAAACCCGTTACTTCATCGCCAGGTTTGAAGAGAGTAACCTTGCTGCCAATCTCTTCCACCACCCCGCAAAACTCGTTGCCGAGCACCGGATTCTTTGGTTTGGTTAATCCGCTGAACAAACGGACAATATGCGGTTTGCCTTTTAGAAATCCGCAGTCCGTTCTGTTCACCGTTGTGGCATGGACTTTAATTAACAACTCATTTTCCTTCGGCTTCGGTATCGGAATATCCGCAACCCGAAGTACCTCCGGTCCGCCGTATATATTGTTTACTAATGCTTTCATATTACTTTAATATCTCAACTGCCTTTTTTAATTGTTCATCTATGGCTTTGGCTTTTGAATCCGGGTACGTATCAACATCGTAATCGGGGACTGCGGGACCGGTTAATTCTTGGTTTACATCAGTGGCAAGAGTAAACCATCCACGGAAGGGCAGCCGCACAAATGAGCCGTCCATTAATCCGCGTCCGCCGGTGGAAATTACCGAACCGTTTGTCGGCTTGCCTACTAATTTTCCAATGCCGAGCGTTTTGTAAGCATGAGAGAATATTTCCGCATTAGAATAACTTGCCTCATTGCAAAGCGCAACACTTGGCTTAATCCATGCGGAATATACAAGCCGCTCTCCAAGCGGATAATACGGACGGAAGTTCTTTTTCTCTTTTTCCAGATCTGCGGCGGCTCCGCGCGGAATAGTATATGCATGTTGCTTATAATTCAGCACACTCATCAGATAGTCCGTGGTAAACCCGCCGCCGTTATAGCGCACATCAATAACAAGGCCCTGCTTGCCGTATCCCGCTGCGGTAAGTTCACGTTCAAATTCTTCAAAGCTCGGCATATCCATACCGCGGATATGTATATATCCAAGCTTCCCGCCTGAATATTCCTCAGTAAGTTTTTTCCTTTGTGCAACCCACTCTTTATACAATTCTGTTCTCAGGGAACCCGCAGGCCTGATGACAACTTCACGCTCGCCGCTGCTTCCTTTTACCGTCAGATAGATTTGTTCATCAACGGTATTCTGCAGCAGTTCATATATATTGTTTCCTTCCACGGATTTTCCGTTAACACCTGTTATTACATCTCCGGCGAATAAGCGGGAATTATTTCTGTCTGCGGGGGATTCCGGTATCACCCTTTCAACACGCACTCCACCGGACACGGGTTTCAGTTCCGCACCAAGCAGCCCCGTGGCATCCTTCTGTGTTTCGCCGCGCTCTCCGCGGAAAAGTCCCATATGGCTGGAATTCAACTCTCCCAGCATAAAGTTAAACATATCACGGAAGTCTGTTTCCGTGGAAGCAGCCAGGCAAAGCGGTTTATATTTTTTACCGATTGCTTCCCAGTCATTCCCGTGAAACTTGGGGTCATAAAAGCCGTTATATATTGTTCTCCAGGCCTCTTCAAACACCTGGTCTTTTTCGGAATTATAATTCACATTCATTTTAAGCACATACGGCAGGGATTCCTGTTTGTCGCTTTTTACATCATGCCTGCTTATTGAGCCGCCCTGTTTCATATAATATATATATGCGCCATCCTTGCTGAAGGAAAGTCCGCCCGGGTTTTGTCCTCCCTTGGTGAGTTCCTTCAAATCCTTGCCATCCCATTTGATGCTGTATAAATCATTCCCTTTGGCGCTGCTGTTGGAACCCACATAATAGAAAGTTTCTCCGTCTTTGGATATCAGCACACTGCCCTCATTGCCCGGGAAGGAGGTAACCTGCGTAAGGCGTTCATGAATATTTTCAAAATCTATAACAACAGGCGTTACCTTTGCGCTGTCTTTTTTGCTGTTTTTATCATCCTTCTTGGCTGGTTCTTTATCTTCCCAGTCCTGTTTGGTTTTTTGCCAATCTTCTTTTTTCAGCCAGACAAACCATACGTCATTGTTCCTGCCGTTTCTACCGGAAATAAAGCCGAGTTTGGAACCATCCGGACTCCAGAACGGAGAAAAATCCCCGCGCGGATGCATGCTTACATTAACGGGCTTTCCGGAGTTATCCGCCGGCTGTATATATATCTCATCATTAAAATATAAATCCGCCATGGTGTAAGCGAGCCATTTACTGTCCGGACTCCACGCCACGTTATCCGCAGAAGCCCAGCCATTGCTTAATATTGTCTCTTTGCCTAAGGTTCCGTCCTTATTGATATCAGCAACCACAAATGTCCCGCGTCCCCGCATAAAAGATACTTTCTTGCCATCGGGCGATACAACCGGGCTTTGTTCATCCTCATCTGTTTTGGTCAGCCGGACAACTTCATGTTTCAAAGACTTGAACATATTGGGCTGGCTCTTATCCGCAGACCTTGCTATATATAAATCAAAATTTCCGCCGGCACGGTCGGAGGCAAAGATTATGGTGGAGTCATTTAACCAGTCCGCATTCATATCGCGGTACGGATGATTGGAAACATTAACGCTTCTGCTTTTTTCCTTGTCTGCTTCCTTAACAAAAATTTCCCCCCGCTCAATTATAGCCATCAGCTTACCGTTGGGGCAAACAGCGTATTCATCCGCATCCTTTGTTAGTGTCTTATTTTCTTCCGGATCAAAACGGTCATCTGCCGGAGCATATATATTGAGCCGCTGGGGGCTTTTACCGTCCTTTATAATATATAATCCATCCCCCTGTTCAATCACCATTACTTTACCGCTGTTAGCCGCAGTAAATGCCCGTACTGCAAAATCCTTAAAGCTGGTAATCTGTTCGGGGCTCCCTTTTGCTTTGCCGCTTTCGTCAACGGTTACTTTATATATATTATACTTTCCGTTTTCGGAACTGATATATGCAAGCGTACGGTTATCTAACCATTCCGGTGAGTGTTCGTTTGCAGTGGAGTTAATCAGCTTGTGATAGCTGTTATTTTTTTTATCGTATATCCATATATTCCTGTTTGCAGATCCGCGGTATGCTTCTCTCACCACGGGATTTGAGCCGCCAATGGTGAATGCAATAAACCGGTCATCGGGGGACTGCACGGGGTCAAAGCCCAATACATCCAGTATGCGTCCCTCAGT
>CAYYJL010000101.1:0-7981 GCA_964472245.1 uncultured Ignavibacteriaceae bacterium
GTAAAGTTGAACAACCTTTCTGTTTTCGAGAAGTAAATCCTCATATCTCATCAAAAGCTGATATGCATGAAGCAGGGAGCCGGAATCCAGATGATTACGAATCTGCCTCAGATCATGGTCAAGCCGGTGATTAATATCAGAGTTCACCACTATTCCCACTCAATTGTTGCAGGAGGTTTACTGCTGATATCATATACCACACGATTGATTCCTTTTACCCTGTTTATAATCCGAAGGGAAATTTCAGCAAGTATCTCATGATCAAATCGATACCAATCAGCAGTCATGCCGTCTGATGAAGTAACAGCGCGCAGTGCCAGAACATATTCATAGGTACGTGCATCCCCCATTACTCCAACAGATTGCACCGGAAGGAGCACAGCAAATGCCTGCCATATATCATTATATATATTGAACTCCCGCAGGGCATTGATATAAATTTCGTCAGCTTCCCGCAAAATGTTCAGTTTTTCCGCTGTTATCTCTCCCAGGATTCTAACCGCGAGACCCGGACCGGGGAAAGGGTGCCGCTCAATGAATTCTTTGGGTATGCCAAGTTCCAGCCCGATTTTTCTTACTTCATCCTTGAATAAATCACGGAATGGCTCAATCAGTTTCAAATTCATTTTTTCCGGGAGGCCGCCAACATTGTGATGTGTTTTAATCTTGTGCGAAGTACCACGGAGTGAAACAGACTCGATGACATCAGGATATAATGTGCCCTGCACAAGATATTCCAGGTCTCCTTCACTTTTGGCTTCCTTCTCAAACAAGTCTATAAAGGTATTACCGATGATTTTCCGTTTTTGTTCGGGGTCGGAGATTCCTTGTAAACGTTCTAAAAAAAGAGCGGAGCCGTCAACCAGCTTCACATTCAGGTGGAGATTTTTTTCAAACATTTCCATAATGCGCGCACTTTCCTCAAGCCGCATCAAACCCGTATCAATATGAAAGCAGAGGAGGTTTTCACCAATTGCATGATGAAGAAGTACTGCCGCAACGGTGGAATCCACTCCGCCGCTAAGTGCGAGCACCACTTTTTTCCCGCCTATTTTTTGTTTAAGTTGTTTTGTCATTTCAGCAATAAAATTTCCTGGAGTCCAGGAGGACTTGCAGCCGCAGATAGTATATACAAAATTTTTCAGGATTTGCAGGCCGTGTGCCGTATGGTTTACTTCGGGATGGAACTGCAGTCCATATATATTCTTTTCCTGATTCTCGATTACGCAATACTCTGTGTTGCCGGAAGAGCCGGTTTTGGTATACCCGGAAGGGAGTCTCTCTACCTTATCACCATGACTCATCCAGACCGGGGATTCGGAAGGTATATTATCAAGCAGAGTTGACGGACTGTTTACTTTCACAATCGCTTTTCCGTATTCTCTGTCAGTACCGGCTGATACAGCCCCGCCCAGCGTATGGCAGATAAGCTGCAGCCCGTAACAAATTCCCAGCACTGGAATCCCCTTATTAAATATATCTGCATGTATCCCCGGGGCACCCTGATCATAAACACTCATAGGCCCGCCGGAAAGAATAATACCGGATATATCCTTAAAATCAAAGTTATTAAAATCTAATGTGGCGGGAACAATTTCTGAATATACCGATAACTCCCTGATACGCCTGGTTATCAGTTGTGTATATTGGGAGCCAAAATCAATAATCAGAATTTTTTGGGATACCATAAAGGGAAAGAAGAATAATAAAGAGAAACTGCCGGGGCCCGAAAACCCCGGCTAAAGAAAAGATTAATTACCTGTTAACGCTGCGTATGCAGTGCTGTCCAATAAACCGGCAAGATCAGACGGGTTATCAATGCTGACCTTAACCATCCAACCCTCACCATAAGGATCTGAATTTACTTTTTCCGGATTATTATTGAGAGCCGCATTAATTTCAAGCACTTTACCTGAACAAGGTGCATAAAGATCTGATACAGTTTTAACTGCTTCAATAGAGCCGAATACTTCTCCGGCGGTTATTTGTCCGATAGAGGGGTTAATATCTATAAATACGATATCACCTAATTCCCCTTGTGCATATTCTGTAATGCCGATGGTTCCAGTATTTCCTTCAATCCTTACCCACTCGTGGTCTTTAGTATATTTTAATTCCGATGGAAATTCCATGTATTCTCCGTTACGTAGTTTTATTTTTTTAAGAATTTATCAATAAAAGATGTATCAAAATTACCCGATATGAACCGCTCGTCGTCTAATACTTTCAGATGGAACGGTATAGTTGTTTTTATTTCCTCAACAGTAAATTCTTCCAATGCTCTTCTTGCTTTGGCAATGGCACGCTGGCGGTCCTTGCCCCAGACAATCAGCTTAGCCACCATGGAATCATAATACGGGGGAATTACATAACTCTGATATATATGCGAGTCTATACGCACTCCCATACCTCCCGGGAAGTGGAGCGAGTCAATTTTACCGGGTGACGGCCGGAAGTTATGGTCAGGGTCTTCGGCATTAATGCGGAATTCGATTGCATGACCGCGCGGCTCGCCGGGACTGCCGGAAAGCTTTTCTCCGTACGCAACCATAATCTGTTCACGAATTAAATCAACATCATATATCATCTCTGTTACAGGATGTTCCACCTGGATTCTGGTGTTCATCTCCATAAAATAGAAATTCTTATGTTTGTCAAGCAGAAATTCGATGGTACCGGCACCTTCATAATTAACAGACTTTGCACCAAGCACTGCGGCTTCACCCATGCGTCTGCGTAAATCCGGATCAACAATGGGGGATGGTGCTTCTTCAATCAGTTTTTGGTGGCGTCTCTGAACAGAGCAGTCTCTTTCGCCATAATGGTAAACATTTCCGTATGAGTCTCCCATCACCTGAATCTCAATGTGGCGGGGTTCTTCTATATACTTTTCAATATATATATCGGGATTACCAAAGGAGGCCTCTGCTTCGGTTCTTGCCATTTGATAGGCATTTTCAAGTTCTTTTTCTTCAAAAACGACACGCATCCCCTTTCCGCCTCCGCCTGCAACAGCTTTGATAATAACGGGATACTTCATCTCATCGGCAATCTTTTTAGCCAGCGCGATATCTGAAACAACGCCGTCACTGCCCGGAATGACAGGGACACCGCTTTTCTTCATCGTGTCTTTTGCAACAGCTTTATCCCCCATCATGTTAATCATCTGCGGTGAGGGGCCGATGAACTTAATTCCGGAATCAGTACAAATCTCAGAAAAATTTGCATTTTCTGAGAGGAAACCGTAGCCGGGATGAATTGCATCCGCACCGGTGATCTGGGCAGCGGAAATTAACAATGGAATTTTAAGGTAGCTTTCCTTACTCTGCGGCGGTCCAATACAGACTGCTTCATCCGCAAAAGTAACGTGTAAGGAATTACGGTCCGCTTCAGAATAGACGGCAACCGTTTTAATACCAAGCTCTTTACAGGTACGAATTACCCTGAGAGCTATTTCACCCCTGTTTGCAATTAAAATCTTTTTGAACAAGAGACACCTCTTACAATTCTATCAAGAAGAGCGGCTGATTGTATTCGACGGGTTTTCCGTTTTCAACTAAGATTTTTACAATTTTTCCGGCCACATCAGATTCAATCTCATTCATCAGCTTCATGGCTTCAACAATACAGAGTGTGGTGCCTGCTGATACTGTATCACCTACTTTTACGTAGGAGTCAGAATCGGGGGCGGGAGCTCTGTAAAAAGTACCGACGATTGGCGATTTAACCTCGTGGAAATTTCCCTTTGCCTCTTCTTTTTTAGCAGCGGGAACTTCTGCCGGTGCCGAAGCTGCCGGAGAAGATTGAGCACCCATTTGGGGCATAACCGGTTGGAACTGACCCTGCGGCATCATGTAGCCGCCTTGATCCTTGGAAATCCGGATTCGTGTATTTTCCTCTTCAATTTCCAGCTCTGTTATTGAGCTTTCTTCAAATATCTTTACAATTTTTTTGAGTAGATTTATATCCATGTCTGACCTTACGTTACTTTTTAAAGCACCTGCTCAATATAAGAATACAATGTCAAAAATTGCTTTTTGACCGAAATTACTAGTTTTTCTATAAAACTGACCTAAAAGTAACTAAAAAATGTAATTTTTCATCATTTTTTGTTAAAATTTAATTCCAACCGAAATGTGCTGAGCATTCTGCAGTCTGCCAAAATCCTGAAATGCATAATCCAGGCAAAGCAATGCGGTATTAAACAGCCGGGTATTAAATCCAAATCCAAATGTCAGCCCCTGCTCCCCGCCCTCTTCAAACATGGATTTATAACCTGCACGGAAAAATACAGATTCATTCCAGGAATATTCAATACCACTATTCATCGCCTCGGTATTATCGTTGGGATGAATAGCATCTATTGCAGCAGTCAGCCGCTGATCGCCTGTTTTGACAAAGTCCGCAGCAACACCCACACGGAAAGTGAGAGGAAGTTCAAACTCCTCCAGCTCCACAAGCGTATTAATCTGATTGCCGATTCCGGCTCCAACCTGGGTAATCCGGTAGAGATCGCGGCCTTCCAGCTTAACTTTGGGACCAAAGTTTGAGATGCTTGCCCCGATGCGGAATTCATTAAATAGCGGGATTGTGTACAGCGTTCCTATATCCAATGCAACCGCCGATGCAGATTCGTTATACATTTTTTCCCTGATATACTTTGCGTTGAATCCGATAGCAAAGTTTTCCGTCAGGTTTCTTGCATAACTGATTCCTATCATCATGGTGCCATAAGAAAAGAATTCACCTGTCCCCTCGGGCTGTTCAATGGTGCGTACTTTCATTTCACCCATAGACAGCACGGAAACAAACAGCCCCACCGTACCAATATCCGGTATGCCGCTGGCAAAAGATGCATAATCATAGTTTACATCGGCAATCCAGTCTATGTGGTTAAAATTTGCCTCACGCGAGTATATATCGGCTATTCCGGCAGGGTTCCAGTACATAGCATTTAAATCACCGCTGAATGTGGTGAAGGCCCCGCCCATACCGAGCGGACGGGAACCAACTCCAATCTTTAGAAACTGCGCAGCAGTTGTTCCCGTTTTATTGGTACCGGACTGGCTGTGCAGCGATGAGGAGTACACAAAAAGAAAACTTACAGCTATGAAGAATAGTTTTTTCATTTTTGACTCCTACTTAATCAAAGCAAATTTAATGATTTTTTCTCCCAGCCCCGGTGCATCTATGTGTGCAAAGTAAACACCATAGGCAACACTGAATCCATCCTCATTCAACAGATTCCAGAATTCCTGTCCCCGTTCGTACGTACCTTCATGTTCGAGTATTTTGACTAACTCACCGGAAAGCGTATATATTCTGATAGTGCATCGCTCCGGAAGATTTTCAAAATAGATACGGCGCTCGCCACGGGTTTTGCCCGGAAGCGCATTGGTTGGTTCCAGTGCATTATAGCCGACATATGGATTCGGCACAACGTATATATCACCAAGACCTGATTGCGCAGTTTCCTTAGAAAACTTGCCGCCCGAAACAGAAAAATTAAATTTGTCCGTTTTTGAGTACGGCCGGAATGTGGTCAGGTATAACTTATCGCCGCTGGTCGGCGGACGCGGAACAACAGTGGTGTCTAAAGGCGGACGGAAAAGAATTGCCCAGCCAACCGTATCGGTTTCTGTACCGTTTGAACCGGTCTTAAAGAGAACAATCTCTTCGTTCAAATCCCACTGCTGATTACGCGGCGGAGTCGGTTCATACACATAAGACCAAACCCGCTTCGGCACTCCGCTGGTAATATCCCGTATTGCAAATTTTACAGGATACGATGCCAAACGGTTGTTCGGCGCAAGAAACTTGGCAGAATCAATGAATTCCGAAGAGAATGTTATTTCATAATCTGCAGCAAATTTTTCCTTACGCAGGGGAAGATTGGAAACTCTCACCTGCCAGCGGTAATTACTGAATCCTGCGGTCCACTTTGTATTTATCGAATCATACTCCAGTGAAGGGTTATCCTTAACGGAAATTTTAACTCCGTCAAAGACAGGGTTACCATCTTCACTGTTTAACAGCGTGCTTTGATATACAGGATGATAACGATATTCGGCGTTATACGTTCCGGAAACAGGTACCGTGCTCGTTCCGGTTCTTCTAATAATACCGCGTATATAGTCAACCATAAAGTCAGCACCTTCTGTGTATTGAACACCACCGGAGCTTAGTTTAACTCCGTATGATTTGTCAAGTGCAGTGTATGTCAGTTTCGTAAAATTGGTATCAAAGAATGTGACATTATCAGTGATAATTCTATCACTGAGTACAGAGTAGTTTTTTGCCGGAATAGTATCAAACGGAGAATACACCGAGTCAGAAAATGACACCGTGAAATTTCCGGCAGCGGGAACATCAAGATCATTAATCAGTTTCAGCGTAATTGAGCCGTTACCAATTCCTCCGGTTTGCGTTACCGGAAAATCAGAAGCGTCAGGTGGAGTATATCCAATCGTCCGCGGACCGGGTATTACCATAACTGTATTATCGTCAAATTCAAACTGTCCCGTGATAGGGTTCAGAGTAATTTTTTTTGTGGTTTCCGATGGCGGTATGCCTACTGAATCACCATGATCAAAGGCAACAAGTGCATAAAAATAGGTCTGCCCGTTAATCACATTATTGGAATCAACAAAACTGTGTACCAATCCGCTGTTGTTACCAATATAATACTGTATGCCTCTTCCTAAAAAGCTTACAGGGTGATATCCTTTCCACCAATCTGTCAAGTTTGCTGTCCATGAGCCGTTGAGGTTTATATCGGTATACGGTTCGCCGGCATCATATTTATGATTACCGTTAACATCAGTATATGGTTCATCACGTCTGCCAACATCCCACTTGGCTTCATTGCCGTTGATATCTTTCAGCGGGGTGGAAAAGAATGCATTACCTTTTCCATCCGTAACCGTTTGTATATCACTGAAGGCATAATCGGTTGAGCGGTATAAAACATATCCTTCAAAATCATCACCGGTGAGCGGGTCTCTGCTCTGTTCTGATTCTGAATCCCAATAGAGGGTTACTTTTTTGTCACCGCCAATTGCGCTCAATTTAGGAGTTTTGGGCGGCTTAAAGAACCGGTAATTGGCATTATATATACGCTGTACCGTTTCAGCTGTGATCAGGAGATCATCAAGAGTTTCACCGAACAAAAGGGACATGGAGATTCTCTTAGTTTCCTGTTTCTTAAGCTGAATTGAACCGGAGCCGAATATAAAAACAATATCGGTGTTTTGAATAATATCACCAAAGTTTCCCGCACGGATTCTGTTCCACATAGACTCATCATTGGAAACTTTATCCTGATTCCAGCTCCAGCTGTTAAAACTTGAAAGACCGATCTGATCGGCTTCATCAAGATCGGTGAATTCAAAATTCGGTTCACCGGGATGCAGTGGATCCAAAGAGCCGTTGGAAAGCCGTATACCTGCGGTTGGTATTCCATCGCCTTCACCCGTATCACCTGTGTTTGGGATTCCGTCTAAACCAACATCATCAGTAACAGGGTTCCAGTCTCCGTCATTATCAATGCCGTCAAACTGGGATTCATCTGTCATGCCGTCACCGTCATTATCAACGCCGTCCACTTCATTGCCGGGACTTTCCAGGAATTTTGAGGCAACATACCCGACTTTTACACCACGGTCGCCAGTACCATCAGGGTCAAAAAAGTAGACCATGCTTCTTGAATAGACCGGAATATCATCCACATTATGGTTACCATCATAATCGTACGGAGGGATGAACAAACCATTATCATCGGTATTTTCCGGGGAGCCGCCGCCGACATCGCAATCCCCATATATACCAAAGTAAATGGAATCAAGGTTTTTTTCACTGACATTGGTCACGGTATATACAAAGAAGATCGAATTTTCCGCCAGTGTGTTGCTCCACTGCAGGGCTCTGCCATCCACCTGTATTCCCAATCCGCGGAATGTTGTATCGCTTGGTATGGGATAAT
>CAYYJL010000102.1:0-7946 GCA_964472245.1 uncultured Ignavibacteriaceae bacterium
TGTGGTTTTAGATTTAATGATTCACGATATTGATATTATTCTCAGCTTGGTAAAAAGTCCTGTAACGCAGATAGATGCAAGCGGTGTGGCAGTTGTATCAGAGCTGATAGATATTGCAAATGCACGCCTGCAGTTTGAAAACGGTGCAGTAGCCAATGTAACCGCAAGCAGGATATCCCAGAAAAAAATGCGCAAAATGAGAATCTTTCAGCGTGATAATTATATATCGCTGGATTTTATCACAGGGCATTCAGAGGTATTCAGATTGACCGGCTTTGATGAAAAAATCACAACAGGCCATATCAGCTTTGGCGAAATAGGTGCAGGTGCCAACAAGAAAAAAGTAATTTATGAACAGCCGGAAATGAAGGAAGTTAACGCACTCAAATATGAATTGGAATTATTTGTTCAGGCGGCAATGACAGGCGGCAAGCCGGTTGTATCAGGTGAAGACGGGCTCCGCGCCCTGCAGGTGGCTGCAAAGATTAATGATAAAATTCAGGAATCGTTAGATAAAATAAAGTTGCAAGGTTAATTGACAGTATGAGTATTAAAAAAGTTATCGGAATCATTTTAGTTACAGCAGTTATTTTTGGCGGCTGCTCGGTATATAAATCACTTGCTAATCTGGGGCGGTTGCAATATAAATTGGCGAGTACAAACTCGCTTACACTAGCGGGAGTCTCCCTGGCTGGTAAGTCTTCCATCAATGATTTTTCCACAAAAGATATTCTCTCCTTTACTGCTGCAGTGGCAAGAGGAAGCATGCCTATCACATTCACCTTGAATGTAGATGCAAAAAATCCCAATACAGGAAGCGGCGGGTATGCAAGAACCAATGCTACGATTGAGTCATTCCCATACCGTTTGATGCTGGACGGGCAGCAGGTTCTTTCCGGCAATATATCTTCTCCGTTTGTAATCCCGGGCACGGGAGAAACTTCTGTGATACCTTTAAGCATCAGCTTTGATCTGATACAAACATTTAAGAATAAAAGCTATGAATCATTAGTGAATCTTGCTTTATCGGTTGCAGGTGTTGGCAGCGGTTCTACCAAAGTTGAGCTTTATGCTAAACCTACCGTGGGAACGGAACTTGGCCCCATCGCAGTCCCGAATGAAATAAGAATTGTAGATACTCAATTTTCAGATAAATAAAATTTAATAAGATACGTATGAAAGAAACAGCAGCTATTGGAGTGGATCTTGGCGGAACCACAGTTAAGATTGGATTAGTAAATCAAAAAGGAAAAATCGTAAAAAAGACTATCCTTGATACATATGCAAACGAAGGCCCTGAAACAGTACTTAACCAAATAAAAAAAGGAATCTATGAAATTCTTACAGGTTCAAAGTACAAATTAAAAGGCATTGGAATCGGCGCACCCGGCGTAGTGCAATTGAAGGACGGAATTGTTGAGAATCCGCCTAATTTCCCCGGCTGGGGGAAGGTAAAAGTGGGTAAAAAGATATCTACTGAGTTCGGATTGAAAACATCGGTTGATAATGATGCCAATGCAGCCGCAATAGGTGAATTGGTATTTGGTGCCGGCAAAAAACTTGATTCCTTTATTATGATTACTTTAGGAACCGGTGTAGGCGGCGGTATTATTTTAGATAAAAAGTTATTCCGCGGCAGCCACGGTTTTGCCGGAGAAATTGGCCATGCTTCCATAGATTATTCCGGTACTGCCTGCAAATGCGGTTCATTTGGCTGCATTGAAACTTACGCTGGCAATAACTATTTAACAAGCAGAGTGAAAGAGGAGCTGGTTCATCACTCGGATAGTTTAATTGCTGCCATGATCAGGGATGAGCAGGCGGCACTGACGCCAAAGTTGATTTCCCGTGCGGCGGATGAAGGTGATGAGTTTGCTAATTCAATCATCAAAGATTTGGGCAGAAAACTTGGCTATTCTTTTGCCAATGTTATCAATATATTAGATGTGACAAATTTTATTGTTGGCGGGGGAGTGGCAGGATTTGGCCCTAAATTGTTTGATGCAATGCGGGAAGGTGCAGCAGAAAGAGCTGTAAAGTCTCTGCGCGGAATGGTAAAAGTTTTTCCGGCAAAATTAAAAACTGAAGCCGGAATTTTGGGAGCGTCTTCTCTCGTTTATTACAAGTATTAAAACGGTCTCTATTGGTTAGTTTCAGCAAATACCGGACTTTTCTTATCGGATGTATTCCGGTATTTTTTTTGTTGAGTGCCTCGCTCAGCGGACAGGATAAGACTGTATCTTCCATAGATTCTACAGCTAAAAAAGGCGATGTGGATTCTGTTATATACTCTTCGGCAACCGACTCACTTATTTTTTCTGTCTCAAAAAAGACCATGGATTTATACGGCACAGGGCATGTACGTTATAAGGAAACTGAATTAAAGAGCGGCAAAATATTTATCAACTTCAATTCCAATGAAATGGAAGCAACCGGCCTGCCAAAAGATACAGCACAAACTGAATTCACGCAGCTGCCCGTTTTGGTTGATAAAGGGGAGGAGTACCGCGGTTCCCGCATGAGATACAATTATAAATCCACTAAAGGGTTTATTACATATGCAAAGACCAAGGAATCTGAGGCATCATACTCCGGTGCAAAAATTAAAAAGGTGAGCAAGGATACCTACTTTGTAGAAAATGGTGTTTACAGCACCTGCGATGAGGATGAGCCGCATTATTTCTTTTATGGTTCTGAGATGAAAGTGGTTCAAAAAGAGCAGCTTGTGGGTAAATGGATATGGCTGGCATTTGAAAATGTTCCGTTCCCTATTCCTTTACCATTTGCCGTTGTTCCATTGGAATCAGGACGCCGGTCAGGTTTTCTGGCACCTGCTTACGGAGAGCGGCAGGGATACGGAAAGTATTTTTCCCGTTTTGGTTATTTTTGGGCAATCAGTGATTATATGGATTACATAATGACTGCTGATTATTATACAAAGGGGGGATATACACTGAACAACAGATTCAGATATGCAGAGCGGTATTCATACAGCGGCCAGCTTGAGGCAAGTTTTTCCAATTTGTTTTTAGGTGAAAGGTCAGACCCGGATTATAACGAAACAAAAGAGTGGAAACTTTTGTTTAACCACAATCAGACGATTACCCCCACTTCCCGCTTCGATGCAAATCTTCAATTCGTGTCAGGAAATTTCTTCCGGCAGAACAGCAGCGACTACAATCAATTGCTGACTAATGATATATACTCTAACGCTTCGTATTCCAAGACATGGGAGGAATCCGGCAGCAGCATATCACTTAACTATCAAAGAAGACAGAATCTTGAAACAGGTGATATTAATGAGGTGCTTCCTTCGCTGTATTTCAGTAAATCTCAGTTTTACCCTTTTAAGAGTACAGGAATAAGGAGTACGCAGCCGTGGTATGATTTGGTCGGGGTCAGCTATAATGCACAATTCCAGAATAAGCGCGATAAAACCGGGGGGGATCTGCGGATTCGCGGCGGTATTCAGCATAATGCTAACGTAAGTGCATCTCCCAAGATTGGATATATAAACATTTCTCCTGCAGTCAACTACCGTGAGATTTGGTACAACAAACAGATTGAAAAACATACGGTTGTTTCTCCATTCAGCGGATTGGATTCCGTGGTGACTGAAGATATTCATAAACTGAGTGCAGTCCGTATATTCGGGCTTTCTGCAAATGCAGGAACCAAGATTTACGGCGTTTTTAATGTAAACCAATTTGGTGTGAATGCCGTGCGCCATATTTTACAGCCGAGTATCGGGTTCAGCTTTCAGCCCGATTTTTCCACTGACGGCTGGGGATACTACAATTATTATACTCAAAGTGACGGAACAAGAGTAAAGTATAATAAATATGAACGGGAGATATACGGCGGTGCGGCTGAGGGTGAAAGCCAGCTGCTCACTTTCCGCCTGGATAATCTCTTTGAAATGAAAACTGCTGCTGACCTTGCAGATACAACTTCCAAAGAACAAAAAATTCAGCTATTGAATCTTGGTGCCGATTTTAACTATAATGTTGCTGCAGACAGTCTCAATTTTTCCGACATCCGTTTGAGCTACAGAACTCAGGTATCGGAATGGCTCAACTTGAGCGGTTTTTCCAGTTATACCTTATATGATTACGAAGCCAATAAAGGGACCGTAAACAGATTTTTGGTTAACGAAGGGCGGGGATTATTACGTTTGAAATCATTAAGCTTTTCCGTTTCAACTAGTCTTTCCGGTGACAGATTAAAATCGGATAAGGAACCCGTTGAAGAAGCCGGAGAAGAGTTTGTGGAAGAAGACCCGCTGTTCAGGAACGATAACACATATGCAGGTATATACGATGTACGGGAAGCCGATTTCACCATCCCCTGGTCTATATCCCTGAATTATAACTATAGTCTTACCAAACAGAATCCTTCGCAGTCTGTTTCGTATTCCAATATCAGTTCCAATTTTAATTTTAATCTTACAAAAAACTGGAAGTTTACCCTTAGCGGCAGTTATGATTTTGACCAGAAACAGTTTGCAGCGCCGCAGGTTACTGTCAGCAGGGATTTACACTGCTGGATAATGAATTTTACATGGAATCCTATTGGCAGCTACACGGGATACCGCTTTGAGATTAAGGTAAAAGCATCCGCCTTGCAGGATTTAAAAGTTACCAAAACGGACAGATTCTTCAGCGGACGAAGATGAACCGCTATATAATTGACGGTAATAACCTGATACCAAAGGTCAAAAAGACTGCCGCAATCAACGGCACAAATCCACAGGGAGCGCGGGAGCTGCTTGCCCTGACCCTGGAAAAAAGTCAGGTATTTAAGAAAAGTAAGATACATCTCTTTTTTGACGGTCATGAAAACGGCAAAATTGCAGCAGGCGGCATTCACATCACCTATTCAGGCAGCAAAGAAGCAGATCACTTTATCCGGAAGGAAATTGAGAAAGCACACAATGGTAAACAGCTGACTGTTGTATCTTCCGATCATGGAATTATTAATCTTGCAAAAGTGTGCGGCTGCAGGATTATTAAAAGCGAGGAGATGGCAGCAATGCTTGAAAATGAAAGCATAACGGCTGATACGGAAGCTGCGACCATAGATAAACTTAAAAATGAGAATCAGGAATTTTTTGAACTATTTGCCCGAAAGAAAAAACCGTAGGGAGGTCCAGGCATGATGAAATATATATGCATTTTTTTACTGCTCACACTTTCTTTAAGCCACGCACAAGAGTCTTCTGTCCATAAACAGCATATGCTGGAGTTCGGCTCGGAAGAAAATCTCCCTTCGGAATTTGATGAACGCGGCCTTGATATCATACCGCTTCAGTATGATAAAAGCAGATCCACGGGCACAACCATTTTCGGGTATTTACCTGATTGGGAATATCCCGTGAGCAGGCAATTTTTACGCTACGATATATTAACCCACATAAGTGCGTTTGATTTTACCGTGACATCAACAGGTGCTATGACTAACCCGAGCGGCTGGCCATGGACAGATGTAATTAATACCGCGCATCAAAACGGTGTAAAGGTTATACTCACCGCGGTAAATTTTGATGGTGATGCAATACATAATATCATGACCAATGCAACAGCTAAAGCCGCCTTTTTTAATAACTGCAGCACGCGTATGGCGCAATATCAGCTGGACGGGGTAAATGTAGATTTTGAAGGACTCAACACAGCCGACCGCGGCACAGTATTAAACACTTTTATGGCAGAGTTATCTGCCTTTTTGAAAGCATCATTCCCGAATTGTGAAGTATCTTTTGCAGGGCCTGCGTTGACTTCCGGCTATAGTTTAGCCGGGCTCGGTAATGCCTGTGATTATATATTTATTATGGGATACGCCTTCTGGGGAAGCTGGAGCAGTACTTCCGGTGCTTGTTCTCCTTTAACCGGCGGATCAATTAATATTACCAACACCGTGAACACTCAGTATTCCGTTTTAACACAAACAAATCCGCAGAAGCTGATACTCGGAATTCCATACTACGGCTTAAAATGGAAAACACAAACAGAGGCACCGCATTCTCCGACTATACAATATATATCCTCTACAAGATTCAAAAATGATGTAACAGATGCTCAAACATACGGCAGACTCTGGGCAGCTGATCAGCAGGTACCCTGGTTTAAATATCAGAGTGCTTCCGAATGGTATCAGGTTTGGTATGATGACGATTCAAGTTTGGGATTGAAATATGCATTAGCCCAATCGAAAAATTACAGAGGTGTTGGCATGTGGGCACTCGGTTATGACGGCAACCGGCAGGAATTGTGGAATGAATTATACAACAGATTTTATGCCGTCATTCCGGTCGAGCTGATATCATTTCATTATGAACAATCCGGTGCAGGATTACTGCTCCGCTGGAAAACCGCGACCGAAACCAATAACCGAGGATTTGTCCTGGAGAGAGCACTAGCGGGTACAGATAATTTTGTCGTGATAGACCAAATCCCGGGGAATGGTACAAGCACTTCAGGTGCAGATTACATGGCTGCTGATGTGCCCGGAAAATATGGAAAGTATATATACCGCCTTACCCAGCTGGATTATGACGGAACCCGGAACATAGCAGGCGAAATAGAAGTGGATTACCAATATCCCGAACTTCGTTTTATGCTTCATAACGCATATCCCAATCCGTTTAATCCTTCAGTTGTTATCCGGTTTGATCTGGCTGAAAGAACGCAGGTGACGCTTTCCGTACTCAGTCCGTTAGGTGAAACCATTGAAGTCCTGGCAGAAGGAGATTTTGAAAGAGGTGAGTATGTGCACAAGTTTGAACCAAAGAATCTTGCCGGAGGAGTTTATTTTTACAGGTTGAAAACACCGGAAAAAACTTTAACCGGAAAAATGTTATATCTCAAATAACATCGGAACGATTATGTACTTATTCACTGTAAACAGAACAGTTAGATTTGAGGACTGCGATCCCGCAGGTATTCTCTTTTTCGTAAAATACTTTGAATTTGCCCAGTCAGCACTCGGAGAATACTGGGACAGCAAAGAAAAGTATGCAGAGTTTTACTCCCATCCTTCTCTCACATTTCCGGTATATAAAACGGAAGGGAGTTATATGACACCTGCAAGGATGGGGGAGAGAATGCAGATTGATATTATGTTAAGTGACAGGAGAGAATCATCAGCTGAATTTACTTTCCGGTTTTTTGACGAGGGGAAAGCATTTGCCCAATTGAAAATTGTTCATGTTTGTATTGAGAAGTCAACAGGAACAAAAACAAAACTGCCGGAATTTTTTCCTGTTATTGACTGAATAATCCAGTAATTTTTTTACGGTCAATTTTGCCAACTCCGGTATAGGGGATTTGTCCAATCTTTATTTCCTTCGGAACTTTGTATTGCGAAAGTTTTTTCGAAAGTTCTTTTTGTACCCGGGAGGCAGAGATATCCCGTGTACCTTCAGGTTCAATTATAGCACAAATCTTTTCTCCCCAGTAATGATCAGCAATTCCTGTAACATATACAGACCTGACGCCCTTGATTTGTTTTATTGCCATTTCAACCTCATCTACAGAAACCTTTTTACCGCCTGTTACAATTATACGGTCAGCTCTCCCCAGAATTTGAACAGCAGCCCCGTTTTTGACGGCAATATCAGTTGTCCGATAGTATCTGTTTCCCCTGATATTCAGAAACTCATCCCCTTCGCCGCCGTATATAGACGATGCGAGCTGCTTTGAGCGAACTAAAAGTATTCCTTTTTTACCAACCGTGGATTGCGGTTTAATAAGAAATTTAGATCCGGTGAGAGGTTTGTACAATATCTTTCCGGATACAACACCTTTGCCAAGAACGCTTGTTCCTACAAAAGCAGCAGTTTCAGAAGATCCATAAACGGGAATGAGATCAGAAGGAATTTTTTGTGCGATCCGTTTATGCTGCCGCTCAATCTTTGCACCGCCTAAAAGTATTTTTTTTACACCATTGAA
>CAYYJL010000103.1:0-7936 GCA_964472245.1 uncultured Ignavibacteriaceae bacterium
AAGAATAAATTCCGACCTGGATGTGTTCTCTTTTTTTTGATCCAAAATTATTTTAGTTCTAAACTTTAACTGATTGATACCTCCGGCTCCGCTCAGGCACTAGAGTGCAGTGGAAACTATGTGCGCAAGCGGAATTACAAGCTAAAGGCACACCGAATTTTGAGTACCAGAGAAGACTAATAATGTGGATTAAATCAACAAACAGTTAAAATCCCGCCTATCCCTGTATCCTGTTCACCATGTTTCGGGCTTAATTGCTTACTTTTACATTGCAGTATGCGTAGTTTAATTATAGGATTTACTTGAAAATACTTCTAACGGGGGTTACGGGTTATATCGGCCACAGGTTGCTGCCTTTGCTGTTGCAGAACGGCCATCATGTTGTCTGCTGTGTGCGGGATAAAAAACGATTCAACACAGGGGGGTATCCGCCGGATAAGATAACCGTCGTTGAAGCTGATTTTCTTGAGCGGGAAAGTCTTACCGGTATTCCGGCAGATATTGATGCTGCGTATTATCTGATTCACTCTATGTCTTCAGGCGGTGGGGATTTTGAAAGTATGGAGGCCCTCAGTGCAAAAAATTTCCGTGATGCGGTTGAGCGGACATCAGCCGGACAGGTTATATATCTGGGCGGCATCGTTAATGATACAACACTTTCAAAACATTTATCATCCAGAAAAAATGTTGAGTATATATTACAAAGTCCGTCATATGCTCTTACCATTCTGAGGGCCGGTATTATTGTCGGCTCCGGCAGTGCATCGTTTGAAATCATCCGCGATCTGGTTGAAAAACTCCCCGTAATGATTACGCCCAGGTGGCTGCGCACCAAATGCCAGCCGGTGGCAATACGGAATGTACTGGATTTTCTGTACGGGGTTATGGGGTATGAAAAAGCATTTAACAAAACGTTTGATATCGGCGGGCCGGATATATTATCGTACCGGGATATGCTGCTGCGGTTTGCGGAAATACGGGGACTGAAACGAAGCATCATTGTTGTGCCTGTTATGACGCCAAAGATTTCCTCCTACTGGTTATATTTTGTAACAGCAACATCCTTTCCCCTTGCACAAAATTTAGTAAAAAGCATGAAGGTGGAAGTTATCTGCAGGCCGAACACTCTTGCAGAGGAACTTGGCGTCACGCTGATTGATTACAACACCTCCATTAAACTTGCATTCGGTAAGATAGAACAGAATCAGGTCATCTCCAGCTGGAAAGATGCACTCAGCTCCCCGGTGTTACAGAAAGGTATATCACAATATATAGAGGTGCCGGTTAACGGATGCTTTGTGGATAAACGGACCATGAAAGCAGCCGACAGGGAACGTACTCTGGAGAAAATCTGGGCCATAGGCGGAAAGACGGGGTGGTATTACGGTAACTGGCTATGGGAAATCCGCGGTATTTTAGATCAGCTGGTTGGCGGTGTGGGAATGAGAAGAGGGAGAAAAAGTGAAAAGGAGATACAACCCGGCGATGCGCTGGATTTCTGGCGGGTGTTGTATGCTGATAAACAGGAGGGGAAGCTGCTGCTGTATGCGGAAATGAAACTGCCCGGGGAGGCATGGCTGGAGTTTTACCTGAACGGTAAAGATGAATTAGTGCAGACAGCTACTTTCCGCCCGCTCGGCGTACCGGGGCGGCTTTACTGGTATTCCGTGCTGCCCTTTCATGGATTTATTTTTAACGGAATGCTAAAAAAGCTGGCTTCGTAATACAATCTGATATGTTCACGCACTTGCATGTAACAAGTATCCTGATATACGAAGCATGAAAGATATCCACGGTCTTTGTTAAGCTCATTTGCATCCCCCATGAGCAGAACCAGGAGCGGCAAATGGCACGCGGATTTCGCGGATACTCCGTAACGCGGATGAAGGTGGATAGGAAAATGGGGAAGTCTTTACATCATCCATGTTAGCCCTTAACGGTCAGGGAGCGGAGTCGATTTGTATCTTCATCCATGTCAGCCTCGAATGGTCGGTGAGCGGAGTCGAACCGCATCTCCGCACAAAAAAATTGGACATTATTTCGTATGTTTAAAGTCTTTTTTGAAGAAATTTGCCTTTTTGATCGTTTAAGGAGGGCTTTTAGATAGATAGAATGCCTTTTATCCCGGGGGCTTGGGGAAAAAGGTACAATTCTGTAATATAGCCGGGCGGAGTAACTTTTCCGTTCACGCTGATAAAATTTTGAGTTTACTATTTCATTATGATTAGCATTGTTTGCCCGGTTTATAACGAGGAACGGTATATAACCCGCCTGTTGGAGTTTCTGCTTGCTGTGGAACCGGCAGAAAAAGAGCTGATCTTTATTGATGGCGGCTCCACAGATGCTACCCGGGATATACTGATGAAGTTTGCAGCGGAACATAAACATGTTGTTGTGCTGGATAATCCAAAGCGGTTTGTCCCCTTTGCGCTTAACCTGGCACTGGAAAAAGTAACAGGCAATCCTGTTATACGGATTGATGCACATTCGGAATATGCACCGGATTATTTTGTTAAGATTTTAGAAACTTTTGAAAAAACAGGGGCGGATATTGTGGGGGGACCAGTGCGGATGAAGTGGCAGACGGAGTTCCAAAGGCAGGTTGCCGGGGCAATGCAGTCATCGTTCGGGACGGGGAATTCTGAAATGTATGATGAATCACTCACCGGGGAGTGTGATCATGTTACTTTTGGTGCATGGCAGCGTAAAGTTTTTGATGCGACGGGCAGGTTTGATGAGCGGCTGCTCAGGAATCAGGATGAGGAGTTCCATTACCGCGCTAAATCCCGCGGAATGCGTATATACCGGAATCCCGAGATAAAACTCTGGTATTATCCACGGGACTCTGTAAAAGGGTTGTTCCGGCAGTTTTATGAATACGGCTTGTTTAAGCCGCTGGTTCTTTTAAAGATGAAGCAGAACATACGGCTGAGGCATCTGGTGCCGGCGCTGTTTGTGTTATATATATCTGCACTGGCTGCCGCAGCTGTGCTGATGCCGGAATATATACTGCTTGCGGCTGTGCCCGGGATGCTGTATATGCTGATTGCCTTTCTGCTCGGGCTGCGCTTAAGCAGAGGAGGCAGACTGATGCTCAAAACATTTTTAATATATCCCGCTATACATACAGGATATGGAGCGGGGTTTCTGAAGGGGCTTGCTTTGCGGCTCTTTGCTTCGGATAGCAGCCAATCCGGAGGATAAATCTTTTAATCAACGATTTACGGTTATTTCCGCTCTGCCGTAGAATGCGGAATATTTCGTAAATTACAACTGTTTCATGTTTTTTTACGGTAAATGAACAACGATTTCATAGCATTCCACAGACCCTTTATAACCGATGAGGAGATAAACGAGGTTGTAGATACCCTCCGCTCCGGCTGGCTGAGTATGGGGCCTAAGACTATCCGGTTTGAGGAAGAATTTAAAAAATATGTTGGGACAAAATACTGCGTATCCATCAACTCCTGGACTGCCGGCGGACATCTTGCGCTGGAAGCCATCGGGCTCAAAGCGGGGGATGAGGTTATTGTACCCACGATGACGTTTCCCGCAACTGCAGAAATTGTCTGTTACTTTGGCGCAAAACCGGTTATTGTGGATGTTCAGCGGGATACCATGAATATATCCGTAGAACAGATTGAAAAAAACATCACATCCAAAACAAAGGCAATCATCCCTGTGCATTATGCCGGGCAGCCCTGTGATATGGATGAAATAACTGCACTGGCAAAAAAACATAACCTTACCGTTATAGAAGATGCTGCACACGCACTGCCGGCATCATATAAGGGAAAAAAAATCGGCAGTATCAGCAGAGTTACCGTGTTCAGTTTTTATGCTACTAAGACTCTGTCCACCGGTGAAGGCGGAATGATCTGCACTGATGATGAGGATATAGCAAAAAGAACAACCCTGATGCGTATGCACGGCATCAACCGTGATGCATGGAAGCGCTACAGCGAATCCGGCTCCTGGAATTATGAAGTTGTTGCGCCCGGGTTTAAGTATAACTTTACGGATATACAGGCATCACTCGGCCTCTCACAATTAAATAAACTTGAAATGATGTGGCAGGCACGCAAAGATATTGTTGCCTTATATAATAATGGTTTTGCAAATAATGAGCTGATAGAAACCCTGCCGGAAAAAGAACACCGCGAATCCGCCTGGCATCTATACCCCATCCGCCTGAAGCTGGAAGGGCTTAACATTACCCGTGAAAGATTTATTGAAGAGCTCCGCCATTTTGGGGTTGGGGCAGCTGTTCACTTTATGCCGGTGCACAAACACATCTTTTATAAGAACCACTTAAATCTGAAGGAATCAGATTACCCGGTTGCCGAAGGTATATTCCCCCGCCTGCTTTCCCTGCCGATATATCCCGGGCTTACAACGCAGCAGGTAGAAAAAGTAATTGACGTAACAAACGATTTAACACGCAAATACAGCCGGTAGTATATATGGGTCCGCAGGGCAGCGTAATAAAGCGTGTAACTGATATAATAATCAGTTTGACAGTTTTGGCACTTACCTCACCGCTGATGATACTCTGCATGGCAGCCATTAAAATAGAAAGCAAAGGCCCTGCCATCTTTAAGCAGGCAAGAACAGGATTGAACGGCAAAACTTTTATGATGTTTAAGCTGCGCGGTATGGTTAACAATGCCGAAAAGCTTGGCCCGCTTCTCACAGAAAAAAATGACCCGCGCCTTACCAAAACCGGAAAGCTGTTCCGCCGGTTAAGTATAGATGAGATTCCGCAGTTTTATAATGTATTGATAGGGGATATGAGTATTGTGGGTCCTAGGCCGGAAGTAGTTTCCATAACGGAAGGATTTTCAGCTGCACACAGGGAGGTCTTTAACTTTAAGCCGGGGATAACGGGGTACTCCCAGATAAACGGCAGGCAGATGCTCACCTCAGAGGAGCGCTGCGAGATGGAAATACCCTACTACAAAACCGCCACATTTTTTTCTGACCTGATGATTCTGCTGAAGACTCCGTATATAGTGCTTTCCAACAAGGGTAATTTATAAGCAGCCGGGCCGGATAAACCACGGTTTTACTTCATATTTGTAAAATAATTTCCGGTAAAATTTCCTTCCATATGAATATACCATTCAGAAAATTGTTTAAAAAATGTTATATTTAGATACTGTAGTAGAAACTTATGCCTCTGCTGGCGTGGGTTCCCTCCAGGTATAGCAAAATCTTTAGTTCGGGGCCTGTCGCATTATCCCCGGTAGAGTACTTTTTTATAATTTTGAGGTTTTTATGAAGATATTTAGCAGAGTACTTGTTGTGCTCGTTCTCCTTTTTTCCACAAGTTCCCAGGCACAGGTATATAAAGACGGTTGGGGATTAGGTTTTGGTTTTACTTCCCCCCGTTATCTTTCAGATGTTACCGGTGAGTTTTTTGATTTTGGCGGGCATCTTTTTGTTCAGAAAGATTTTGATGAATTACACAGCATCCGCTTCGGTTTGGAATTTCTGGATTTTACCGCACAGGATAATCCGGTTACAAATACCGCGGTGATGATTGGTACAGATTATGTATACAGATTTGAACCGGAAGATGTTTTTAAAATGTATTTTGGTACCGGTGCACACCTTGTCGTTCAGTCATTAAAAAATGCAAATAACCGCGGTGATAAAACCTATTACGGCGATGTAGCCATTTCTTTTCTGCTTGGTGCATCCTATAACATAAACAAAGAGTGGGATCTGCGCGGCGAGTTCAAACAGGTTACCGTTTCCTCAGATAAATTTGACGGATTAGTAGGTCCTGTGGGCGGATTGCTTGGCGGAACGCTTGATTCATATATATCACTTGCACTGGGCGCTAGTTATTACTGGGACCGCGGAGAAGAATCAAAACGCTTTGATATGCACTCCGGTCTGACCAAGGAGTATGTTGCAGGCGAAGCAAAAGTTGATTACGATAAAATCAAACAGATGATTGAAGCAGCACAGAAACCGGCTCCTGAAGTGCAAAAATTGAAGAGATGCTGGATAGAAAACTGAAAGGCATGAAAAATGACCCGACTGTTATATATCAGCAGACTCCCGGTGACAACTCACCAAAACAGCTGGTTGGCATTAACTTTGATAACGGCAGCGCAGAGCTCCGTCCGGATGCATTTGTACTGCTCGCACAGAATGTTATGGTTCTGACAGCAAATAAAGATATGAAGATAGAAATCGGCGGCCACACGGATAACTCCGGCAGTGAAGCTGCAAACAAGAAGCTTTCCGAAATGAGAGCTGAAGTTGTTAAGAAATACCTTGTTGCAAAAGGCATCAGCGCATCAAGAATTTCCACCAAATCATACGGTTCATCTTCCCCGATATCCGATAATGAAAGCGAAAGCGGCAAAGCACTTAACAGAAGAGCTGAACTACGCATCGTTAACTGATAACAGTTTCATAAAAAACAAAAGCCGCAGAATACTGAGTACTCTGCGGCTTTGTTATTTTAAAGGGTGCCGGCGCTTTCCCCCAAACGGAGTGTATATATCTACTTTTTCAGATATGAAAGAAACTCACCGACTGATTTACCTGAAAACATGCTGTGTATTTTTCTGAAGCCGTCCCCGTAAACCGGATCGGGGTCATTCAGCAAATTCTTCTGAAGGCGTGCCAAATCCTTACCCGCTTCCGCCTTAAGATACAGCCACGCGGCGTAGTTGCAGCTTCCTTCAAGTATCTGTGCGCTGTGCTTTTTGGAGGTATTCTGATAAAACCAGACATGCATCAGTTCATGAGCAATGGTCATTTCTATATATATAGGCGGAACTCCGTTAAGCACATATATGGTATGCGTTGCGGTCTCTTTTTCCTTTTTCCCGTTTTTGTACTGCGTGGCAATTTTTGTATCACAGAAACCGCGCATGGAGGGGGAATATATACCGCCGGATTTCTGCTTCAATGTATTGCGGTCTGCCCCCTTAATGGAAAGAGCTTCTGTTTTTATGGTTATGCCGCTGTTTTTTAACACCCGCAGCACTTTAATCATCAGGGAGTTGATAATGCCGTCATCGGTCACAGCAGCGGGAAAGCATATATTGCAGACAGCCCTGCCATCCTGATACTTTTTACCCCCGCCCGTGAGGGAAGGCGAAATCAAACGGCGGCAGGCATCGCATGGTTCAGTTTCCCCCCGGTGGCTGCTGTGATATCTGCTGCCAAAGTCATCCACCTCATACGTGCCTGATAGCGGTTTTTTGCATATATCACACTTTGCCTGGACAAACTCCGTATAGCAGCTTTCGTGATACTTTTTGTCGTCGCTGACTAAGTACTCACCTGCAAGCTCCTTGCCGCAGTGGGAGCAGTAGAGCGCACTCTTTTTTGCCAGGCATTCCGGATGGTAGAATCTGCCGTCCTTAACGGAATAGCTTCCGGATATCACCTTAGAGCAGCCATTGCAGAAGAAATGTTCCGGATGAAAATTTTTCCCTTCCGCCTGAACATACGAGCCGCTCAGCTCCTGCTTGCAGTAGAAACACTTATCCTGGCCAAACAGCATAACACCCCCCGATAACAGAAGTAAAAGAAGAAATGGTTTTAACAATTGCATACAAACATATTCAGTAAAAAAAGAATTAATGATTCCTGAGCCAGCGCTCAATAGGAATAAATATTATGATAGCCAGCACTATCGTCAGTACAAAACTCATAGGGAAACCCTATAATTTGTAATACAATAAAACCGGAAACCGAGCACCTGCACCCGATACAAATATAAATGAATTACGGAAAAATAAAAATACCGGTGCCTGTAGATACAAGGCATGCCTTGTATCTACGGATATCCCTGCCTTGTATCTACGGATATCCCTGCCTTGTATCTACAGGGGTTACGGATTTGTGCGCGGCAATCGGGGGGAATAGCTAAAATCTGTGTATTTTGTATAATGCATATTCTTTTTCT
>CAYYJL010000104.1:0-7909 GCA_964472245.1 uncultured Ignavibacteriaceae bacterium
CTGGTGGTACACCATCTTTGCGGCGTCAGGCGTAATATTTGCCGCAGTATATCTATTATGGATGTATCAGAGAGTGGTATTTGGCGAAATAACGAATCCGCATGTAAAGGAATTAACAGATTTAACTCCCCGGGAACTTTTTATTATAGCACCTATTCTCTTATTTATCGTTTGGATTGGGGTATATCCATCTACCTTTTTAACTATGACAGAAGGATTCTCAAAAAGTCTCCTTACTGAATTAATGAAATACTGACGAGACGTACTTTGAAAACTATACTTACAGGTTTAAGTGGTGTGATACTCAGCGGAGCAGCAATGGCCGCTGACGTGATTGTTGAGAAACCGGTAGAAACTGCAGCACACGTATTGCCAAACCCATGGATGGTAATACCATTTGTACTATTGCTCCTGATGATTGCCTCAGGACCGATTTTTTACAGACACTTTTGGGAGCATCATTACCCGAAAATTTCTATTGTGCTTGGTGTAATTGTTGCCATCTATTATGCCGGCGTGCTGGGGGATACCCACAGTCTGCTTCATACCGCTGCGGAATATATATCATTTATCGCGCTGCTGGCTTCCTTATTTGTGGCATCGGGCGGCATTCTTATTAAGGTTGACAGAAAATCCACCCCGCTGTTCAACGTCATCTTTTTGCTTTTCGGCGCAATTATCGCCAATGTAATCGGAACAACCGGTGCATCCATGCTCCTTATACGCCCGTTCATCAGAATGAATAAGGACAGGATTAAGCCGTATCATATAATTTTCTTCATTTTTTCTGTGAGTAATATCGGCGGTGCTTTAACCCCGATTGGTGATCCGCCTTTGTTTCTTGGATTTTTGCGCGGTGTCCCGTTTTTCTGGGTGATTGAAAATGTATGGTATATATGGATACCTGCACTTCTTTTTGTTCTTGCAATATTCTATGTAATTGATTCTCTGAACAAATCAGGTAATACGGAAAACTCAGCACAATTCAGCGGAAAAATTGAATTCAGGGGACAAAAGAACCTGATATACCTGTTAATAATCATTATCAGCGTATTTATTGACCCTGTTGTTATGAGCTGGGTACCATCATTGAGCCCGCTGCCTTTTGGCATCCGTGAAATTATCATGTTCAGTGTTGTATTCCTGTCCTATAAAACCGCAGATAAGGAAGTACTAAAGGCCAATGAATTTGACTTTGAGCCGATAAAGGAAGTTGCCTACCTTTTTGTGGGTATATTTATCACAATGATTCCCGCCCTGCAGCTCATTGCTCATGAAGCTAAGGTTTACAGCAATTACCTGAATCAGGGTACATTCTACTGGGCTACCGGTGTCCTTTCTTCATTCCTGGACAATGCGCCCACCTATCTGAACTTCCTGAGTGCTGCGATGGGTAAATACGGTCTGGATATTAATGTGAAGCAGCAGGTGATGGAATTTGTTGTCCATGATGATGTATATCTGCGGGCAATTTCCGTGGCAGCCGTATTTTTTGGTGCTATGACCTATATCGGTAACGGTCCGAACTTCATGGTTAAGTCAATCAGCGAAAGAGCCGGTATTCAGATGCCGAGTTTCTTTGCCTATATAACTAAATATTCACTGCCGGTCTTAATTCCGGTGTTTACTGTAATCTGGTTTATATTCTTCAGGTAATATGAAAACGTTAACAGAATCTTTGGCAACCGGCGTCAGCGGCATGTTTTTCGGAAATCGGCTGATGCTTCCGTTTCATTGTGAACTTCTTAAAGTGATTATTGAGGATGACATCATTACCGATTTTTCACACAGTGCAACCGGCGTGAGCGTTCATTTTGGCGATACATACATGGATGTGTACTGCATGGAATATGATAATTTGAAGGATGCAATTTCCGAATATGAAGCAATAAAAGTTATTGCAGTTGATAAAGGAGCCGATGTATTTAATCCTGCAAATCATCAGAAGTTTGCAATTTACTTGCAGGATAAACATCTGACCCGTATTGAAAAAACTGATCAGGATATATTATTTATAGAATAATTATGAATTTAACTGTAACCGATTATATCAATCTTTCTCCGGTGCTTGTCATCGGGCTGGGAATTCTTATCACACTTTGCATTGAAATGTATATGAAAAAAAGTGAACAGGTGATTGCCTGGTTTACTTTTGTTATGCATTTGGGTGTAGCGTATTATTCCCTTTACTCGATTAACAATGTTTCCACTCTGTTTGGTGGCATGATGCTGACCGGGGGAGTAGTTCATATATTCTATTTCATTTTTAATTTCGGCGCCGCAATTGTTGCACTTCTTTCTATTGATTATATCAAGAAGGCGGAAATTAATTTTGGTGAGTATTACATTATGGTGCAGTCTGCGGTGCTGGGTATGATGCTTATTGCTTCTGCAGCTGACCTGGTAATGGTATTTATCGGCCTGGAGCAGATGTCAGTATGTTTCTACATACTTGCAGGTCTGAGACGTAAAAACCTGCAGTCCAATGAAGCTTCATTAAAATACTTTTTACTTGGTGCATTTGCTACCGGATTTATCGTTTACGGTATGGCATTAATCTATGGAGCA
The DNA here is from genome assembly GCA_964472245.1 of uncultured Ignavibacteriaceae bacterium. GTDB lineage: Bacteria > Bacteroidota > Ignavibacteria > Ignavibacteriales > Ignavibacteriaceae > H2-BAC3. The sequence continues at coordinate 2,569 of CAYYJL010000104.1, forward strand.
ACCGGCTCACTCAATATTCAGGCAATCTTTACGGGATTGACTGAGCAGAGCCCAAAACTGTTATTATATATAGGCATCCTTTTCTTTATTTTAGGATTTTCATTTAAGATTGCCGCATTCCCGTTTCATATGTGGGTTCCGGATGTGTATCAGGGTGCGCCTACCTCAGTTACAGCACTCATGTCTACGGGCGGTAAGGCAGCTGCTTTCAGTGCACTATTGATTATTACCACCCCATTTTTGGGAGCGACAGAAAAAATTGCCGTCTTCAAACCGGTATTTACTTTTCTTGCTGCTGCTTCCATGATATATGGCAGTATCGTGGCATTAGTACAGACTGATATCAAGAGAATGCTGGCTTATTCTTCCATAGCACATGCCGGATATATGCTTATCGGACTGGCCGCCGGCAATGAAACCGGTATTTCCGGAATTGTATTTTACTTAGCTGCATACTCTTTTATGAATCTTGGTGCCTTTGGTATTATTTCACTGGTTGAACAAAGAAGTTCCTCAGACTCACCGGTTGAAAGCTACCGCGGACTTTCCAACAGAAATCCATTGTTGGCAGGATTGCTGGCGTTGTTTATGTTTACACTTTCCGGACTCCCGCCGTTTGCCGGATTCTTTGGAAAGTATTATGTATTTATTGCTTCTATTGAAGCCGGTAATGTTTGGCTTGCCATTCTTGGTGCATTATCTTCCGCGGTGAGTGCTTATTTCTATCTGAAGATTATTGTTATTATGTACTTTGGAAAAGAGCAGACTGACGAATTAGCAGCACCGGGTGAAAGCAATCCCGCACTGCTGGGCATAGTTATCTCAGCTATGCTGGTCATTGTCATGGGTTTGGCTCCGGGTTCAATAGTACGTCTAATAAACGCTTTTTAGTATTCCGGTTATAAATATCAGGTGATACCTTTATATACTTCGGGTCAGATCAGGGAGTTTGACAGGAAGTTAATAAATGATACAGGCATCCCTTCTATCGTTCTGATGGAAAATGCCGCAAAAAATATATTTGAAATCTGCGCCGAAGAGTTTTCATTAGATTCTACTGCAGATGTCATTGGTATCGTTTGCGGAAAAGGAAATAATGGGGGAGACGGGTTTGCCGCTGCAAGGCATTTCCTGAATGCCGGTTTCAAAGTAATTGTACTAGCCGTTTATCCGCACACGGAGTATACACCCGACTGTCTCACCAATTATTCAATCCTCACCAAAAGTAAAGAAATTTCTGAAAACCTGCAGTTAATTCACTACTCTTCTTTGCAGGATTTAAACAAGCTTCGGGGATGTTCACTCATTATTGAAGCACTGCTTGGCAGCGGCGCTAAATCACAACCTGATGAATTCCTGACTTCTATAATCAAGCGGCTTAATCAGTTTAGGTCACACAAGGCAGCTATTGATATTCCTGCAGGGCTGATTGCAGACCTCGGTTATGTCTACCGTGATGAAATATCAGAAGAAGCAATTGTGTTTAAGAGCGACCTGACCATATCATTGGCGGCTTTTAAGAGGGGATTATTTTTTAATGACGGTTATCTTTTTACAGGGAGAAACCTGCCTGCAGACATTGGTATATACTTCCGTGAGGGGGAGTATCCCTCTGAAGATTTTCTTGTTGAGCCGGAAGATTGTTTTTTATCCCTGCCGGAAAAAAGAACTGATATACACAAATACACCGGCGGCAAACTTTTAATTGTTGCCGGGAGCAGTGCATATCCGGGGGCGGCCGTTTTAGCAGCATCTGCTGCACTTAAAACAGGATGCGGGTCGGTTCATCTTGCAGTTCCCGAAAGTATATATCCGCAATTAGCTGCCCTGCTGCACAACCCGGAAATTGTCGTGCACCGGATTCCGGATAAAGGCAAAGGTCATTTTACAGCGGCTTCAGTGCAGCAAATTATTGAACTCACGAAAAAATACAATGCTGTACTTTGCGGGCCCGGCATCAGCGTAAATACGGATACCGCAGCGCTTATAAAAGCTCTCATCAACGGAAAAGTGCCTCTGGTGTTAGACGCAGATGCTCTAACCATTCTTGGTGAAATGGGTGACTTTGATGTTTCTGCCAAAGCGATTGTAACACCTCATCCCGGAGAGTTTGGCAGATTGACCGGTAAATCAGTTGCACAGCTACGAGAGAATATACTGGATATTGGTAAGGAATTTTCTGAGGGGAATAATATCCTTACAGTATATAAAGATTTCAGGACTATTATTTTTACTCCGCAGGGAGAATCACTCATTAACCCGACCGGTAATCCCGGTTTAGCCAAAATTGGCTCAGGTGATGTACTCGCAGGACTTATAGCCGGCTATTTTGCCCAACATGGCTCCAGGGAAAAAGCTGCCGTTGCGGCAGTATATCTGCACGGATTATCGGCGGATATTCTCACAAAAGAAAGAACAGAACTGGCGTATTCTGCGTCTGAACTGATAGCAAGTTTTCATAATGCAGTAAATCTGGTTAAAGGTTCAGTTGATATTTAAATATTTAGAAGAGCGGAAAAAAGCACTCGTTTTTGTTCCGCTTGCACTCTATTGGCTGGTGCTTTTCATCGCCACCTCCTTGCCTGCCTCAAATATGCCCTCAGTCTCATATAATGATAAACTCGTTCACTTTTTGGCATTTTCAGGACTGGGCTTTTTGCTGACACTCACTTTCATGCTTCAGGAAAAATATCCGGAATTACGGGGATATGCACTGTTGGCCTCGGTAGTTATAGCATCGCTTTATGCAGCTTTAGATGAATTTCATCAAAGCTTCATTCCCGGCAGGAGCGCTGAATTTTTGGACTGGATAGCTGATTTCACCGGTGCAGTGGCAGGGGCAGTAATTTGTACGGTATTTGCGAAAATCGGAAGACAAATCCGCATTAAATGATTAAAAATTACCGGAAAACTGAAAAAATCCTCAAATAATTGTTGGAACTTTTTTATTTTTAGGTAGTATAACTAATTGAAATAGAACTTTTAATATTATAATACAGGAGCGGCTATGCTGCGCATGAAAAACCCAATCGCCGATTTGCGGAGTAAATACAAGAGAACTTTTGAGATTTCTCTTATTATTGCTCTGGCATTTATGATTGTGGCATTCAAATTCTGGCCTGATATGAATAAACAGGAAGTAGAATTTGATGCTCCACAGGAACTTTTTAACGTGGAGGATATCCAGCAGACAAAGCAGGAGAACCGTCCTCCGCCACCTCCTAAACCGCCTATTCCTATTGAAGCACCATCTGATAACGTTTTGGATGATATTGAAATAGCGGATACTGAAATTGACGAAACCGTAGTTGAAGCACCTCCTCCACCAAAGGAAGAGACAAGAACGGTTGTTGAAGAAGAACCACAGTACTTTGTAGCTGTAGAAGAAATGCCTGAACCTATCGGCGGCATTGGTGCTATTCAGAGTAAGATAGTTTATCCTGAAATTGCAAAACGTGCCGGCGTGGAAGGCCGTGTGTTTATTAAGGCGTTTGTAAATGAATCCGGTGAAGTTACTAAAGTTGAAGTGGTAAAGGGAATCGGAGCTGGTTGCGATGAAGCGGCTATGGAAGCTGTTCGTCAGACCAGATTCAAACCGGGCAGGCAGCGCGGAAAAGCTGTAAAAGTACAGGTTGCAATTCCGGTTGTTTTCAGACTTCAATAGTAAATTCTGCATATTATATTTTTTGGCCTCCTTCTTGGAGGCCTTTTTATTTTAAACCATTACCTCCTCTCAATCCTTAAATACCCGGGAACATTTTTATTTTTGTGTGGTATAACCTGTGTGGCACCAGACTCTTTACCAATTTTACAGGAGCTCCCATGTTACGCATGAAAAACCAATTATCTGATCTCAGGGGAAAGTACAGGAAAACTTTTGAGGTCTCACTGATTCTTGCTCTATCTTTCCTTATCATGGCATTCAAATTCTGGCCGGAAATGCAGAAACAGGAGGTTGAATTTGATACACCACAGGAACTTTTTACCGTTGAAGATATCCTTCAAACTAATCATGAAAATAAACCACCGCCTCCGCCCAAACCGGTAATTCCGGTTGAGGCCCCATCAGACAACCTCCTGGAAGATATCGAACTATCGGCAACTGAAATTGATGAAGATGTGGATGAACCATTGCCTCCGGCTATGAACGAAAACAGGACGGTAGTGGAGGAGGAACCGGCTATCTTCAGGGCTGTGGAGGAAATGCCCGAACCAATTGGCGGTATTGGGGAAATTCAAAAGAAGATCATCTATCCTGAAATTGCTAAACGTGCGGAAACAGAAGGGCGGGTTTATATAAAGGCAGTTATTAATGAAATTGGGGATGTCACACAGGTGGAAGTTTTAAAGGGCATCGGTTCCGGTTGTGATGAAGCCGCGATGGAAGCAGTCAGGCAAACAAAATTTAAGCCGGGAAAACAAAGAGGAAAGCCGGTTAAAGTTCAGATAACCGTCCCAGTATTTTTTAAACTCCGCTAGAATTTCCCTCAGCCCCCGATTCCCCGGGGGCTTTTTACCTAAATAATCACCATTTTTCTCCTCCCGGAATGGAACTTAACAGCGTTCCTGACCGTTTATCCATTTAGTGAACACTTAACCAAAAAATGACTTGTCGTTCACTTCCCGAATAATTAGTTTTGCATCGTTAAATAATAAGTACAAAATGGACGAAAATTTAAGCAGAAAAGAAAAGGAACGGCTTTTCAGGAGAAATGAAATAATTCAGGCCTCCGCATCCCTTTTTGCAAAGAAAGGGTTTAACAGAACCACTATTGATGAGATTTCAGAAGCCGCTGAATTTGGTAAGGGTACAATTTACAATTACTTTGAAAACAAAGAGGAGATTTATAAAACCATCCTTTTTGATATGCTGAATGGCAACCTCAGTTTACTGAAAATTGCCGCTGAAAAGTCTTCTGAACCGGAAGAGTTTTTAACCGACTACACGCATAATTTATTTAAGTACTGTCTTGAAAATAAAGACAGTTTTACCCTGCTCATCAGGGAATTATCCAGAATTGATTCAGAAACAGTCCCCATTGACAGGGAAGAGCTTATAGCCATAATGACCGAGATGCATGGCATCCTGCTTACTAAATTTAAGGATGCAGCAGAAAAGGGCTTTGTTACTGAGTTCTCTGCTGAAGAGCTTGTCATCTACTATAACCACTTTATTTATCCTATGCTGCAGGCACTGCTCAATTGCGAACACGTGCCCGGCGTAAACAGGAATCAGCCGGAACGATTATTAAAGGTTTTCTTCCGGGGAATATTTTATGAAAATAACGGAGTACTTTTGTGAAAATACTTTTTGTAGCACTTCTTTTTACTTTCACAGCTG
>CAYYJL010000105.1:0-7850 GCA_964472245.1 uncultured Ignavibacteriaceae bacterium
GTAGTTGATGACGATAAAAAATAATCCTTAAAGGATATACATTAAAAACCCCGCTGATAACAGGCGGGGTTTTAATTTTTAAATACATCCGGGATGGCTCGAATTAATGCAATCACTAAATCAGCTGACTGATGATTTTGTGCCCAGTAAATAATTCATTGCATCTTCAACTGTGTAGATATCATCCTCATGTTTCATCAGATGTCTGAGAAAACTTGTATCATCACCAAGCGTAAGAATGGGAGGTTCATCCGGGTAGGGGAGTTCAGAGGCGGCAATAAGCCCGTTGCACAGGCATCTTCGTTCAGCAGTCTCTTCCAATGTACCGCCTTTACGTATATACTGTTCAACCTTTTCTGAAGCACAGCGGAAACCGATGATACCATCCGCCCTCTTATAAGGCGTGGAGAGGAACCCCTGATCACAAATTCTTTGTCTGTTCTGATATATATCCTGATCAGAAAGAGTGCCTTCCATCTGGATTACCTTAAACGGAAAACCGGTGGGGGAGGCATGCAGGTCAGTTTTAACCTGTAGCCGGTTACTATATGCAAGTTTTCTTATGTTGTCCTTGTATACTTTCTTTAAACCGGATTCCTCAGCGAGAGCAAATATTGTCCCTGCCTGAATTCCTTTTGCCCCAAGCGACATTGCGTGAGCGAGCTGCTCAGGGGAGGCAAATGATCCTCCTATCCAGAATGGTTTATTATGTTTAACAATTTTTTCAAAGACAATTTCGTCTTTTACCCCGTACAGCGGCTCTCCGTTTTCATTTATCGGATATTTGCCCCTTGGAGCAGCGTTATGTCCGCCTGCTGTCGGAAGTTCAACAATAAAACCCTCAATACTCCCGGAGGATTTACTCATAAAAAGATCTGCAAGAAGATTTGAGGATATAATGGGAAAAAAACCGGGGCGTTTTAATTTTGGCAGCTCTTCGCCAAAATGTTCTGCCGGATTGAAAATCAACGGCTCAGGATCAGAAGATCCATCAATTGTTATCCGGTAAACTGCAGGTTTGCCGTTAGAAAGATTATCCAGTATACCGGGTACCTGAAGCGGTATGCCGGCACCCATGGTTATATAATCAACTCCGGCAAGCATTGCACCGGTGAAACTATATACATGAGGCATCTGGATTTTTTCAAGGTAGTTCATGTTGATTGGTGCAGCACATGCCTCTTTAGCAAGCAGCACGAGGACAAAATTTGCACAGATTGTCAGGTCAATTAAAATCTTGGGTGTTTTAAATGTGAACATCGGGAGTGTTTTATATGGCTGATCTCCATCAATACTCCCTTCTACGTAAAATTTATTGATGATATTCTCTGCAGTTTTCCGGAAGGGGAAGGGGCTGAGTGCATTTCTTATTTTACCGTCAGGGTCACCATGCTGAAGTTTGAAGGCAAGCCACCTGTCTGCAGCGACACCGGAAAGAGTTCCGAGTCCACCAAGTTTTGAGACCATAGCTGCAAGTTTTGGTCCGGATACACCCACACCCATTCCGCCTGAGATAATTTTCCAGTCCATTGTCGTCTCCTGAATCAGAGCAGTATCTTGCTAAGATAAGAATCTACTGAAGTACGGAAAAAGAGCACATTCAGTAATGAATAAAAGCTGAGAGGATTAAAAGTTTATCCTTAAAGCATCCGGTACATCGTGTAAGCCCGGTAGATTGCCTTGATGAGTGTAGGATTGGAAATTCCGGGAAAGAAATTTAGCGTACAGCTCAGAGGATTTCACATTTATCAGTACAAATGTAGAGAGTATTATCACAAATTCCAAAAGTACGAACCCCCTGATGGCACAGTATTACTAAAAAGCCGCATTCATGCTGTTGCATAAATAGTTTTAAATCTTGTATTTATTAAGTTCTACAAATGTCAGCACTGCTCCGCTGACAACATTTTCTAATGAACGGTAAGGTTGAATGCGCATAATAAATGATTTTCCGCTTTGGTTTTCAACAATCTTTTCTATCGGAACTAAAGTATCGAGCACACTTTGTAAGTTACTGATAAAATCAACTTCAGGCACTAAGTCGGAAGCGATATGATTTAACGGCCTGCCGACATCTGCAGGAATAAGGTGCACGATATCAGTTGCCGAAGGAGTAAACCTCCTGATAACCATATTTTCATCCACAAAAATTGTAGCAATACCTGTGCCGGCAAACAGATTATTGACATCGTTGTTTAAATCGGATAGTTCATCTATTCTTCTTTGTAATTCCTGATTAACGGTTGTCAGCTCTTCATTAACTGATTGCAGCTCTTCTTTGGAAGTTTCAAGTTCTTCATTTGAAGACTGTAATTCCTCATTTGCAGACTGAAGTTCTTCATTTGTTGATTTTAACTCTTCATTAGATGTTTCTAATTCTTCAATCGCAGTTTTTAAGTATTCCTCTTTTGCCTGAAGTTCCCTTTCAAGATAAACCAGGTGATCATTGGTTATTTCATCACTTGATTTTTGGATTATCTGCTCATTGTACTCTGTCTCGGGAATCTCCTTAATTACCAGCAGATACATTTCTTCATCTTTACCCTCAAGTTCAAAATCAAATATTGATAATTGGGTTGAGAAATTTTCCTTATTGTTGCGGATAAGGATAGAGTGAGCGGATGAAGCTCCTTGAATATGGTTTCGTATCAGTGTGATGGCTTCAATCTTTATACTGTTCTTAATCATTTGATTAAGATTCATAAACGCCATTCCGTTGGCGGGCTCAAGATAAGGTCCTGTTTTACCGTATAGATAGAGTATATCAAGTTTCTTGTTAAACACAATTGCAGGCAGACCAAAATGCTGCTGCAGTTGTTTTTCTATAGAGTTTTTTATATCGATACGGTATGATTCAGGTACTTTCATTTCTGACCTTTTATGAATTTGTTTATACTGAACAGGTATCGGGAACCTATTGATCTGGTTCTTTTTCAGCAGCTCAGTATTATGTTTAAAAATTTTCCACTTTTTATTTACAGTACTAAAACTAACGGAATCATCGCTCAGTGATTCTGAATTTCCTAAAAAAAGATATCCATTTTGATTCAGTGCAAAATTAAATAATGAGATAACCTTTTTTTGTAACTCCTGTTCAAAATATATAAGCAGATTTCTGCAGCAAATAAGGTCAATTTTAGAAAAGGGAGGATCTTTTATAAGATCCTGTTTGGCAAATATTACGGAATCACGGATTTTTTTTGAAAGGCGGTAAGAATGCTTATCCTTAATAAAAAACTTTTCCAAACGGTCTTGAGAAACATGCGCCGTGATTGAATCCGGAAAGATTCCTAATCTTGCTTTTTCAATAGACTGAATATCTATATCGGTCGCAAATACTTGATATTCTATTGTGGTATTACCCGTGCTTTCCAGATATTCATGTATGATTATGGAAAGGGAATATGCTTCCTCACCGGTTGAACAGGCAGCACTCCAAAACCGGAAATTTGTTCTATTATGGTTTGGCGAAAATATTTCAGGCAGTACATTTTTTTTGATAAAGTCAAAAGCTTCCGGGTCCCTGAAAAAATTTGTAACACCAATAAGCAGGTCCTTAAAGAGTTGTTCAATTTCTGATGGCTGTTGGGTTAAGAATTGTGTATATGCATCTATGGTTTCAATTTGATTGGCAATCATGCGTCTTTCAACCCTGCGCAGGAGAGAAGATTTTTTATAACTATGAAAACTATGCCCCGTGGCGTCCCTCAGCAAACTAAGTAGTGGAAAGAGATTGTGTTCCTCAATATTCCGGTTAGTTTTATCGGGTTGTTGTTCATGTTTAAGAAAGCGAAGGATTGCGGAAGGCATTTCTTGGGGTGTCATTATATAATCTGCAACTTTTGCCTGTAAGGCACTTCTCGGCATACTGTCAAATTCAGCAGATTCAGGAGTCTGTATAAAAACTATTCCGCCTTCAGCTTTAATTTCTTTCAGGCCGAGTGTCCCGTCCGTACCGGCTCCGGAAAAAATAATACCAATTGATTTTGATCCCTGAGCGGTAGCCAAGGAACGGAAAAACTGGTCTATAGGAAATTTGGAACCGCGTGCAGTACTGGGCTTCATCAGATGTAACTTGCCCTCATTGAATGCAAGATCGTGATTTTCAGGTATAATATATACCGTGTCCTTTTTTACGGTAATTCCATCGACGATCTGGTATACTTGCATACTGGTAAAATTCTTTACCAGTTCCATTAAAATGCTTTTATGATTAGGGTCAAGATGTTGAACGATGACAAACGCAGCACCATAAGTCTGGTCTGGCTTCATTGCTTTGAAGAATTTTTCGATGGAAGCGAGTCCCCCTGCGGATGCCCCTATTCCTATAACTATAATTTCTTTATCGTCATACCCAGTCTTCCGATACGGCATCGCCATTATTTTTCAAGACTTGGTAGGGTAAAATGGAAATCAGTTCCTGTATTCTCATTGCTTTCCAGATATATCTTTCCCTGGTTAATCTCAATGAAGTTTTTGCAGATTTGCAGGCCTAATCCGGAGGTATATTCGTTGTTCGTACCTTTGCGTCCGGTATTTTCATGTGCAAGAAATAACTTGGGGAGCAGATCAAGAGGAATACCTATGCCGTGGTCAGAAACAGTCACTTCAGTAGTATTGTCCTGAATTTCTTTGCCTGTTATTTCAACCGTTGAACCAATTTGAGAGAATTTAATTGCGTTATGTGTGAGATTTTTGAAAACCTCTTTAATCATTATTTTGTCAGCTTTAACTTTTAGTTGCACCGGAATTTTATTAAATATTTTGACATTTTTTTGTTCAGCTATCTCAAACAGATTCATCATTCCGGCATCTGCTATTTCCTTTAGGTTTAAGATTTCCGGGTTAAATGGAATGCGCCCATTCTTAAAAAGAGAAAGTTCCAGGAGATCAGTTACCAACCCAAACGTATTCTTAATAATTTTCTGTAACGTTAACAGGTACTTAAATGTTTCTTCCTGCCCGAGAGTCTTGTGATTTTCGATTAATATGTCAGCCAAACTGGATAGGGAATGGAATGGACTTCTTAAATCATGAGACAGGATAGATATTAATTTGTCTTTCTCATCTAGAAGCGTCTGCAGTTTAGAGTCCTCTTTTATTGTTCTGTGCTCAAGACCGAATACTTCTTTTATAATACCCATTTGGGCAGTGCAAACTTTATCCTGATTAAGGGAACTTTCACATGTAAGAAATATGTATTTGGAGAGATGACCCGGAGCTTTTAGTTCGAGAGTAACACTTGCATTTTCTCCGTTGCTGGCAGATTGTTCCAGAATCTCTGTTAATTGGTTAAAGTCTGTTTCCGAAAAATAGTTTTTCATATTTTCAAAACGGGGAATCGGCTGACTTTCAGATTTGATTTCAAATAATGAAAAGAGTGATTCCGACCAATACTCCTTGCCATAGATTTTGTCTGAAAACCAGATTCCAGGGGCAAAGGATGGAAATGGGGCAAGTCTTTCGTTCTCTTGAATTTCCGGATAAGGACTGGTAATCCCTTGTGACAGGTCAATTATTGTTAAGTAGATTGTGGACTCAGTAGCGGGATCAGGATCAATGTCCGATATAATACTCACTCTTATTAATGAGCCGTTCCTGTTGATCAACCTCAATTCGCATGTCTGCTTTTCCACTTTCTGTAATAAGGTTCGCTTGTGAAGGTACAATATATCCTGATCTTCGGGATACACAAATTTGTGTAATGGGTGATTCAGAAGCGAGTCCGTGTCTAATTGTAATATCTTTTTAATCGTTTCGTTACACTGTAATATGTTGAAGTTTCTGTCGGTTTCAAGATATCCTACGGAAGCAGAATTGTATATATAGCGGAATTTTTTTTCTGATTCTTGCAGATATTGAAGTGTGGCGGTAAGTTCTTCGTTTTGAAGTTCGAGTTCTAAACTCTTAATCTGAAGCTGCTCGATTAATTGTAATGCCTGAGCTGAATTGATTGTCTCAGCAGAAGGGATAAGGTCACGCAATCGATCTCTCGCTTTCGCAATAATCTCTTCCCTGGATTTGTTAGGCATCGAATACAACACAATTTATTGAAAAGAACATTCATTCACCTGATAAGGTTAGTTTTATAAAATTAATTCCCACAATATTAAAAAGTTAGAAAGAATAATTCATTCCACTATCTTTTATATTTAAGCTAACTTAAAGTTAACTAATAAATCAGTCTGTTACTAACATATAATTATCTCTGTTTCAGACTTAACGACAATTCTTTGACAGTGTTTTGTGCCTAAAAAGCAGGGTATTTGAATATCTTCTTAACCTTGTCTTCTCATAATTTCAATTTATTCTATACATAAGACCATGCTTGTCAATAAAGCAAGTATGCAAGCTAAACCAGCTCATTATTCTTTGAAAACTACCCATTCTGTCATAATATTGGGTTATGGAATTAAAAGATCACAGTTCAGTGGCAGCTGAAGGATATTCTTCTGCCGAGGCACTCGCCAAGTCCCATTACGAAAACTTTCCCGTGATATCGGTTTTTCTACCGGTGGACCTGCGGAACCACGTGGCAATAATATACTGGTTTGCCCGCACTGCAGACGATATAGCCGATGAGGGTCAAAACGAGCCTTCCGAGAGAATTTCCGCTCTTGCTTCAATGGAGGAAAAGTTGGTTAAAGTAGTGGAAAACGGATCTGCTGAGCCGTTATGGGCTGCACTAAGGGAAACTATCAAAGCGTACCAATTACCAGTCTCGCTTTTTACCGATTTAATTTCTGCATTCAAGCAGGATATTGTTAAAAAGCGATTCGCTTCACATGGGGAAATCCTGGACTATTGCCGCCGTTCTGCCAATCCAATCGGGAGATTGCTGCTCCATCTTTTCCGTGTTGAGGAGCAGGAAGCATATCTTTTATCCGACAAAATCTGTTCGGCACTGCAGCTGGTTAATTTTTACCAGGATGTCAGCCGGGATATTCGCATTGACCGGATTTATATTCCTGCGGATATGTTAGAAAAATACAAAATTTCAGAATCGGACTATCTAAAAGGGGAGCCGGGGGCTGATTTTGCAGCTTTAATGGAGGAACTTACCCCCGAGGCAGAAGCCATGCTCCGGGAGGGACTGCAAATCCTCAAATATTTGCCCTTTAGATTGCGGATTGAAATCGGTTTTACTGTGGCGGGCGGTTTGGAAATCATCAAAAAAATCCGCAATATTAGGTATCAGGTTTATCGGATTCGACCAAAACTAAGCAAGTTTGATTATTTAAGATTATTTATTTCATCTGTCAGATATGGTTTCTTCAGAAGCACAAGTAATATCAAAAGAAAGTAAAAGCAGCTTTTACTATGCTTTTAATTTGCTGCCCCAGGCAAAGCGGGAGGCGATGAATATTATCTATGCATTTTGCCGCAAGACCGATGACATCGTTGATGAAGAGATGGGGCAGAATGAAATTAAACACAGAAATCTTGTCCGCTGGCGGTCTGAATTAGAAAGAGCCGTTGCGGGTGAATCTGAATTCCAGCTGCTCAATAAAACTGCACAGATTATCAGCCAGTTCCGCATCAGTCCGGAGTTGTTGTTTGAGTTGATCAAAGGGATGGAAATGGATTTAATCAAAGTCCGTTATGAGAACTTTGATGAACTTCGCCAGTATTGTTACCGCGTTGCTTCAACCGTAGGGCTGATGTGTATTGAAATATTCGGTTATAAAAATGATTCTGCAAAGGAGTTTGCAGAAAACCTAGGCATCGCGCTGCAGCTGACAAATATCATCCGCGATGTAGGTGAAGACGCTAAAAACGGACGTATATACCTGCCTCTGGATGAGTTGGAAAAATTTGCCGATGAGCATTGGCTAAACGCCGGCCTGCTC
>CAYYJL010000106.1:0-7828 GCA_964472245.1 uncultured Ignavibacteriaceae bacterium
GAAAATGCTATGCCATAATAATTAAAGAATCCCGTTGTCTGATTTATCCAATTGGCACCGCCGTCTGTGGATTTTAGTATCATACCGGAAAGTCCCGCACAATAAACCACAGATCCGGAAACTGCGTATATATCATTGCCATGCGCAGCAGCCGTCGTGTTTACAGCAGTCCAACTGTCACCATTGTTGGTTGATTTAAGAATAACTCCGTTAAAACTGTCATTAAATCCTCCCGTTGCATAACCTGTGGCTCCTGCAAAGTGAACGGAGTTGATGGTTACTGTTGTGTCGCCATACACCGCACTCCAGTAGCTCCCTCCGTCGGTTGTTTTAAGAATAACCCCGTTTTCTGCAGCAGCAAAACCGTTGAGTGCTGAAGTGAAGTATATCTTATAAATATGCGGCTTACCTGAAATCTGTGATATATTCCAGGAAGCGCCGCCATCTGCGGAGGTCATAAAGGTTCCAGCATTCCCTGCTGCGTAAAATGTGTTCTGATTTATATATACAACTGATTTTATTGTGTTTCCCTGTGGTTTAGGGTTCTGCCAGTTCCAGGACTGTGCAAGGATTGCACCCGCAGATAATACAATAAGAGTGAATAGTTTTTTCATTTGCTTCCGCTATTTGATTAATAACATGCTTTTGGTTACGCTGAACAGGGGTGTTGTCATACGGTAAAAATACATACCGCTTGAAAGTCCTTCGGCATTAAATTGTTTTGAATATAACCCGGGGAGATGATATTCATCTGCAAGTACGGCAATCAGATTGCCTAATATATCATAAATTTTTAGTGACACCATCGCACCCGCGGGAACAGAATATCGTATCTCGGTTGATGGATTAAACGGATTCGGAAAATTGTTAAACAACGCAAACTCTTCCGGATAATATTCTTCCTCTTCAACTGAAGATATATAATTTGCAAATCCGGGCGTCGGAGGTGTAAACATAAATCCTCCCGAACCATCCGGCACTCGGGACATGGTTATATTTGTCGTCTGCTGCCCAAAGCTTACAGAATCCAATATCTCTGCCAGACTGTTGGAAAGCATGATGCGCTCACCTGATTGTGAAAGTCTGAATGAGGCATGAAGCCCAACCTGTCCGGAATCTTCATCTGCCCAGACCACTAAAAATCCATGCGGTTCTATGATGGTATTTTCAGGAAACTGCCACTTCTGAGGGAGTGTGAAATTATCTGAGAGATAAAATCCGCCGAGGTTCACGGGGGAACCCGTTGTGTTGTACAATTCGATCCAGTCTTCAAATTCACCAGCAGGGTCGGTAATGCTATCATTGCTTGCAGCAAATTCATTGATGACAATACTCCGTGCAACAGGAACATTGCCGTATCCCGGGGTAGGGAGCGAAGGGACAAAAGCACCTGTGCCGTTAGGGTTGCGGGCTGATGTGATGTTTGTTGATTGTGCGCCAAAAGAAATTGAATCCAGTGTTGTCAGTAATTGATCAGAGAGTATTAGTCTCTCACCGGACTGAGAAAGTTTAAAGGAGGCATGGAGCCCTGCCTGACCGGAATCTTCATCTGCCCAGACCATCAAATATCCGCCTGCTTGAATGATTGTATTTTCCGGGAACTGCCATTTTTGCGGCACAGTGTAATTATCAGAAAGGTAGAAACCGCTCATGTTCACAGGTGCTGCTGTGTTATTATATATTTCCACCCAATCCTCAAACTCTCCTGCAGGGTCCGGTATACTGTCATTATCTGCAGCGAACTCATTGATAACAATATCTCCAGCGTTCAGTGTAACAGCACAGGATATACCAAATGATGATAGCTGATTCTGTACGGAAGCGGAACGCTGGGAGAGAAATGATTTAAGCCCGGGCACACGCTGATTGCCTGATATGGTGATATCGCTGAATATGTTTAACTCAAACTGCTGATTAGTGAACATCTTTCTGCTGTCTGCATATACATAGGGACGCAGCAACACCGATAGTGTATCAATTTTAGCGGAAAGCTGCTGGACATTAAAATAATCTCTTGCCAGACCGCATAATGTGCTGAGATATAACTGCTTCTGCAGCGGGTCACCGTATATCTTTTGCAGGAGTGGTCTGTTTGCCCCGTTGGATACATACAGCAAACTGAGCGACTCAAAATTTGTAACGCCCCCCGCATATGCACCAAAACTAAGCCCGGCATCCCAGGTTATCCAGTTAAACCTGTTGTCAACCGGTGAATTATATATATAAAAGTTCCGGCCGCTGCCTGCATAAGAGTCCAAACTGGAAAAGAGTATATCCGCGGCAATATTTCTGTACATGGAAGCCAAGTTCAGCATACCTGCTGTTGATGCAGGGCTGTTGCTGCTGCGGTTAAGGGAATCAATCAGCAGTATCAAATCAGCATAACTGGTTGCGTTGGAATCAGAGGAAAGTTCATACCTCAGTTTATACTGTTCAATATCACTGCCGTACCAGAGAAAGTCAGATATATACTGTGCAGCAGCACCAATACCGTCCGCTGCTTTATATTGGTTTCCTGTCGTAGTCCCGAAATGTGCATTTAAGAATCTGCTGTCCACGGGCTCCACCAAGCTGTATAATCCCCAGCCGGTGTTGTTAAGTTTTACCTCTGCATAATTAGAACGCGGTGCGTGAATACCTGCCTCTTTACAGAAGTCCAGAAAGAGTTTTTCCCGCATAAATGTGGGGTCACCCCATACGTTATTCAGGTGTATGCTTTTTAAACCATCCCACCGCCCGCCGGAAACGTATCTGCCAAAATCCACCCTGAGTGATTTTTTATTATTAGGATGTGTGTAGGAGGAGTTCCCCTTTAATCTGACTCCAACAGAATCTATTAATATTCCGTTCACCTCCGCTGATGCCATCATATATTGTTCTGTACCCAGAGAATAATAGTACGTGAGCGAATCCCAAAAGTTTGGCTGCTGAAAAATCAGATTAATAGAATGCACTTTATTGCCGGCAAAAACCACATCTCCGGGGTTTTGAGCAAAGCCGGCCGGGAACAGAATGCACACGAATATTACGGCATAGCGGAAAATCATAAATATTAAATCGGGACTGACTAAAATTAATCTGAATTACAATTTCTAAGCCAATATAAATCTTAATATTCTCATAATATTGCACTATTTCGTCTCAGAGCTATGCAAATTTTACCGTCAGTGCGAATATTTTGCACGGTTACTTTACATAAGATTTCGCTCATAGCAGAGCTGAATCAACTGTTTTCCGGATAACTGCTCCTCCAGCAAAATTATTTATCTGCATCCGGTTTTTGTTTTACGTAATTTGCTGCATCTAAATTTTATTCCTCGTTATGATAGTCCGTATAATATTAGGTGATCAGCTAAACTATGAACACCCCTGGTTTAATAAAACAGACCGGGAGGTTATTTATACCATGATGGAAATCCGCCAGGAGACGGACTACGTCCTGCATCACTCCCAAAAGGTTATTGCCTTTTTTGCCGCTATGCGCTCGTTTGAAAAGTTTCTTCTGAGCAAAGGCCACCGAGTACACTATTTCAGGATTGATGATACTCATAATACGCATACCATCGACGGTAATGTGCTTTATCTGAAAACCCTGTATGATATAAAAAAAGCAGAGTATCTGGAACCTGACGAATACCGTCTTGACCTGATCATGAAAAAGCTTGAAAAAGATGTCAAAATTCCGGTTGAATCATTTACCTCTGAGCACTTTTATACATCACGGTTTGAACTGAAAGAGCTTTTTGCAGGCAAGCGGAAATTCCTCATGGAAAATTTTTACCGGAGCCAGCGGAGAAAACATTATATATTGATGAAGGGGGAAGAACCGATTGGGGGTGAATGGAACTTTGATAAAGAAAACCGGGAAACATTCCCAAAGGAATACAACAGAGTTCACCCTCTGGTCTTCGAAAAAGATTTCAGCCGGTTGTTCAGCACCATCAATTACGCGGGGATAAAAACATTCGGTGATCCCATGGCCGAGAATTTTCACTGGCCGGTTAATCGAAAAGAGTCGCTTGCCCTGCTTGATTTTTTCCTGGAGTATCTGCTCCCCAATTTCGGTAAATATCAGGATGTTATGTCCGCCGAGGACCGCACATTGTTTCACTCACGGCTTTCATTTTCCCTGAATACAAAAATGCTCTCCCCGGATGAAGTTGTTAATAAAAGTATTGAGTACTGGAAGCAGCACCCTAAAAATATCCCTCTTTCTTCAGTGGAGGGTTTTATCAGGCAGATACTTGGCTGGCGGGAATATATGCGCGGTATATATTGGGCAAAAATGCCGGGGTACAAGAAACTCAACTATTTTAAACACAGCCAGCCCCTCCCCGGTTTTTACTGGACGGGTGATACCAAAATGAACTGCCTTTCCACCACCATAAAGCAGTCGCTGCACTTTTCGTATGCACATCATATTCAACGCCTGATGATAACGGGTAATTTTGCACTCCTGGCCGGAGTTAATCCGGATGAAGTGGATGCCTGGTATCTCGGTATATATATTGATGCCATAGAATGGGTGGAACTGCCTAACACGCGCGGGATGAGCCAGTTTGCAGACGGCGGAATGATTGCCACCAAGCCGTATGTTTCATCCGCTTCATATATAAATAAAATGAGCAATTACTGCGGCTCCTGTTTCTACAATAAAAATTTGCGGTATGGTGAAAATGCCTGCCCGTTTAATTCCCTGTATTGGCACTTCTTTCACCGGAACAAGGAAAAGCTCGGCAAAAACAACCGAACGGCAATGATGTACGCAACCCTTGAGAAAATGGATAAAGGAGAAAAGAAACAGATGTTTGCATATGCGGAATCTGTTATCCAAAATCCGGATAAATTTTAATCCCTTATATAAAGCGAATTGACCCCCGTTTATTAGTTTTAAAATAAAAACGGGCTGTTCTGTTAAAACAACCCGCTTAAAATGTTTATGTGCCGGAACTTATTCGCGGACAACCCAAACTTTTATTGTTGCAGATACGCTGCTGTGCAGGCGGACTTTAACATCAAAGATACCAAGGGTTTTGATTGGTTCTTCGAGTTCAATTTTTCTCTTATCCAATTCAAATCCTTTTTCCTTTAATGCATCGCCAATCATCTGCGCGGTTACGGAGCCGAAGATTTTATCTTCTTCACCAACCTGAACCGGGATGCTGACCTGTACTTTTTCTAATTCAGAAGCCACTTTCTGTGCAGCACCAATCTCTTTTTGCAGTCTTTTGTCATATACTGCTTTTTCCTGAGCGAGTGATGCCAGTTTGCCCGGCAATGCAGGATATGCATAGTTGCGCGGGATAAGATAATTCATTGCAAAACCTTCTTTTACTTCAATGGTTTCGCCGATTTTTCCGAGTTTTTCAACGTTGGTTCTTAATATAACTTTCATGATTTCCTCGCTTATCTTACGGTATCAGCAACAAACGGCAGAAGAGCTAAATGTCTTGCACGCTTGATAGCGGTGGTTAATTCTCTGTGATAAATCGCTTTAGTGCCGGTTATTCTTTTGGGAATAATTTTGCCCTGTTCGCCGACGAACTTCTGAAGCAGTTTAACATCCTTATAATCGATGTATTTTACCTTTGCTTCGGTAAATCTGCACATTTTTTTTGTTTTCATTAACATGGTATATATCTCCTAATTTTTATCTTTGTTTAAGAGGTCTGACTCCTCACTGCTGAGGAACTTGTCAAATGAATCCTCTGTGTAATCTTGTGCGGCATCATCATCAAAAAATACGCCGTAATCTTCTTCTGTTTCACAGCTGCCGTCTGTGGCTTTCAGTTTTCTGTTCAGAAACTGAATCCTTCTTGCTTTGATTTCCACAATCGAACGATTGTTTCCGTCTTCAGCTTTCCAGGTGCGGCTTTGCAGTTCACCATCCACCAAAATTGCAGAACCTTTTCTTAAGCGGTCCCTGCAGCTTTCAGCAAGTTTATTCCAGGCAACAACGCCGACAAAGCAGACATCTTCCTGCCATTGGTTGCCGCTATCCCTGAACTTTCTGTTTGATGCAATGGTAAAATTAACAACAGGTGTGCCACCGGTAGTTTTCCTGTACATAGGATCTTTGGTGAGGTTACCCGCCATGATCACGTAGTTGATTTCGGGCATTTTTAATTCTGCCATTATCGTATCTCCGTAGTAACTGGAACAAGAAACAATTGTTTATTCAACAGAAGGTTTCTCTTCAGCATCTCCGGCAGCATCGGCCACTGCAGCTTCAACTTGTGCAGCCGGTTCGGTTACTGTTTCAGCCAAAGATGGCGCAGGTTCCTGTGCACGCTTGGAAAGCATGTCATCAAGATATTCTACGGCATATTTAGAAAGCTGAATAGTCAGAAAACGAATTACCTGTTCATCAAGCCGGTACAGTCTTTCCAACTGAGCAATTAATTCTGTAGGAGCATTAAAGCGATAGACTGCATAATAACCGACTTTGCTTTTGTTAATCGGATATGCAAGTCTTCTGCGGCCCCAACGGTCGAGATCAACCATTGAACCGCCGTGATTCTCGATAAAGTCTTTCACCTTAGTGACAAGCGCCTCTATCTGATCATCTTCCAAAGCAGCATTAATAATAATGGTGCTTTCATATTGGTTGGTTTTCATTTTTATCCCTTCGGACATTTAGGCCCTTCCTTAAGGAAGAGCAGGGTTTATATATTGTTATTTAGAAATTCTTATTATAAAAACGGAACCCAGTTTTTTAACAGCGGAGCAAGCACAAGTGCCACAACCGACATTAATTTTAACAAGATGTTAAGTGACGGACCTGATGTATCCTTAAACGGATCACCTACGGTATCACCTACTACGGCTGCTTTGTGCGCATCGGAACCTTTGTAGTATTTTACTCCGTTTACTTCAACACCTTCTTCAAACATTTTTTTAGCATTATCCCATGCACCGCCGGCATTAGACTGGAAAATTGCCATAAGCACGCCTGATACGGTTACTCCCGCAATTAATCCGCCGAGCATTTCCTTGCCTCCGCCAAAGCCGACAATAACAGGAACTATTACTGCCAGAAGCCCCGGAAGTACCATCTGCCTGATTGCTGATTTCGTTGATATCTCAACGCATTCACCGTATTTTGCTTTTCCGTCTGCTTCATCAAATGTTTTTCTGTCAGCTTCAGACCATTCTGCTTTTTCTTTTCCGTCATTTTTTCTCATAACGTCGAGTGCTGCAGCCAGTTCCGGAATGCTCTTAAACTGTCTGCGTACTTCTTCAATCATCGCCATTGCAGCTTTCCCTACTGCCTGCATTGCAAGAGCGGAGAAGAAAAACGGAATCATTGCGCCGATAAGCAAGCCACCCATAACAACTGCCTTTGATATATCAATGGTTTTAAGATCCGCTGCATGCATGAATGCACCAAAGAGTGCAAGAGCTGTTAAAGCAGCTGAACCAATTGCAAAACCTTTACCAATTGCAGCAGTGGTGTTTCCTACTGCATCCAATTTGTCTGTGCGGTTTCTTACTTCTTTAGGAAGTTCAGACATTTCCGCAATACCGCCCGCGTTATCTGAAATCGGTCCGTATGCATCAACTGCTAACTGAATACCGAGATTTGAAAGCATACCAACTGCGGAAATTGCGATTCCGTAAAGTCCGCCATAATTGAAGGCAACAATAATTGCAAAGGCAATGATGATAACCGGCAGAGCGGTAGAAATCATACCAACACTTAATCCTGCGATAATGTTAGTTGCAGAACCGGTAACAGACTGCTGTGCAATAGAGATCACCGGACCTTTACCAGAACCGGTGTAATACTCTGTAATGATACCAATTAAAACTCCTGCAATAAGACCTA